>CASEPJ010000041.1 GCA_949289715.1 uncultured Clostridia bacterium | reverse complement strand
TTTTTAATTTTTAACCGCTTTTTATTAAAATAATTATTAATTTATATTTAGTTTAATTTGTTTCTTTAAACGTCTATTTTTAATTGTTGCTAACAAAAAAATTATATGATATAATAATATTATGGATATTAAAGATTGTATAGAAAAAAGAGTTTCTGTAAGGCAGTTCGATGATACTTTTATACCAGACTTCGATTTAAACGAAATAGTAAATAATCTTTTAGTGTATTACGATAACAAAGTAGATTGCGAATTTATAACAAGGGAAAATTTTTTAAATTCCTATAGTCGGTTATTCGACCTAAAAGCCCCTTATTATCTTAAATTATCTGCAGCCAATTATAAGGAAGCACTTTTCGATTTAGGTCTTGCAGGGGAGACGGCCGTTTTAAGATTTACCTCTAAAAATGTTTTAACCTGCTGGTACGGGGGTGCTCAGCAAAAAGACGGTGAAAATTATTCTATATTTATTGCTTTTGGTAAAAACAGTAAAGAAAATGTAAGAAAACGCAATCATAAAACCGCAAGCGAGCTGTCCATAAATAGTATTCCTTCTCTTCATTTAAAGGGTGGAATTGCCGTTGCTCTTGCACCTTCTGCAATGAATTTGCAGCCGGTTCGTCTTTATTACAAAGAAAATATCGTGCAAATTTTCAGAAAAAAACAGTTGATATCTCCCTTTATAAAAGAAATGCAATATATCGACTGCGGTATTGCTGCCGCTCATTTGCAAGCGGTAGGTTATGAGCCTTTAAAAAATTTATTAGCGGTAAATAATTTTAGCGGCATGGAATATATGGCAGCATATGAGTTGAATATTTAATAAAAAATGCAAGTATTAAACTTGCATTTTTTATTGTTTTTTTATTAAATTTTATTAATAATTTTGCTAATTTAATTTTAATTTTTTGAAATCCGTTAATATTATAATTTAGCAGTTATAATATAAATTTAGCGAAATTTGTTTAAGATAAGGTAGTTAATTTAAGATATTGCAACAATTAAATATTATTCCGGCTTGGGTTGTTTTTTTAAAATTTCTAAAATTTCGGTTAAAATTTTATCGGTTGTGGACAATTGAGGAACTTTTTCTTCCTCAATAACTTCTGGTTCTTTTTTTCTCGGTGCGTTTTTGGGGTCTTTTTTTCTCTTTCTGGTAAGCCATTTTTCTTCAAATTCCGTTAAAGGTAAATTAGAATCCAATTTTTTTTGTACCAGTTCTGTAATTTTACTTTCAATGTCTATAGCTTTTTGAATTTTTAAAACGGTTCTGACCAAAACGAAAACTACAAAGGCAATAATTAAAAAGTTTATAATTGCCTGCAAAAAAGCACCCCATTGTATGGTTAACGCTTCTTTTAAAATTTCTCCCGTTTCGGGGTCTATATCGGCAGGGCGGAGTACGGTAGAAACGTCGGCAATGCTGTTTTCTCCCGTACACCAGGTAATTAAAGGCGTAATTATAAATTGCACAAGACCGTTTACAATTGCAGTAAAAGCAGTGCCTATAACAACGCCTACGGCTAAATCCAAAACATTGCCTTTTGTTATAAACTTTTTAAAATCCGAAAAAAAAGCACTTAATTTGTCGAGAATTTTTGCTTTTTCTTTTTTTATTTTGTTTTTCATCATTTTTACCTCTGTATAATATAATTTAATCTTTTTAATATATTTGTTTCTAAAATTAAAAAATAAGTTTTAATTGCCGTTTAACAGTAATTAAAAAAAACTGTATATTTTGTAGAATTTAAACATGATTTAAAAATAAAGAAAACATATCCGAATTTATTCCTGCAGGAATAATAGATACGGCTTGTTCTCCTACAAAAACAGTTTCGTAATGTTCGCCGAACAGTTCTTCCTTAACAATCACTTTGTCGAAATTAAATTTAATTTTATGTCTACCCGCCGTAAAAGTATATATTTTCGAATATTTTACAAATTTATCGTTGTCGTAAAATCCTTTACATAAAGGTATTCTCATTTCTACAGACAAAGCGGAAATCATAGTAAAGTCGTATAGTGAATTTTGTTTTAAATAAAACCCTTGAATTTTGGTATCGAGTAAAAAGTTAACTTTAAATTTTTCGTTTAATTTTTCAACTGCAAAAAGTCTTATTCTCGTTAAAGCTTGAACGGCGCCGCCTGTTATATCTAATGTGGTAACACGGCAAAAAGGATAATCGTAATTATAAGGTGCACGGTCTGCAGGAGTGGGAAAACCGAATCCTCCCCTTAAACGCTGAGCTACATTTTTATGCTCCTCATCGGGATTTTCTGCCTGAATTACTAAATCTTCGGGTAAATCTTCAGGAAAAACCTGCGAAGGCAAAAGGTGCCCTCTAATGGCTTTTTCCGCACGGGATAAATATTCGGTTTTATTCGTCAAGCGATATAATGCTATCATTGCCTGAATAATGTCGCCCGTACAATTGACTTCTCCTATCAATTTAGGTCTGTCTTTTAATTCTTTAACCCATCCGCTTAAAGAAGAGAGGGGAAGTATGGATTTTTTAAATATTTTTTCCAAGCGAGAAATATTAATTTTATTTTTTTCTTTTTTAGTAAGTTCATAGTCACAAATTCCAAAAAACGTTGAAGTTATGGAATGAACATGAAATTCAACACGGTCGGTAAAATTACCGTTTTCATCATAACTTTCTTTTAAAGCATAATCGGAAAATCTGCCTGCGAGTTTATATGCTTTTTCGTCCCCCGTTGTTTCATACCATTTTAAAAGCGCATATATAAGCCGTCCCGCAGAATTGGATGGATCGTTGTTTTCTATAAAATCGGGATTGCCTGTTTTTTCTCTATAAGCTTTAATTCGTTCGCTGTCCCAATAGCCTTTGCCGTTTTCCAAATATAAAAGAATATCAATCATTTCGTTTGCAAGTTCATAAGCTTTTTTATCCCTTCTATAGCGGTAAAGAGCATTATATGCAAGCAACGTTTCTCTGAAATTATGGAAAAATACTTGTCTTTTTCCTTCAGAATTTATAATACCCGGTAAGCGATCCAAGGCATCTATTGAGCGAAACATTGCTTTTTTATATTTTTTTATTACATCATCGGAAGTTTTAAACGATGTCATTGTTTCTGCTGCCAACATTGCATCTAATGCTCTGCCTGGGGCATGCGGTTCGTCGAGACTTTCAAAATGAAACAAATACGAGGGTTTATTTTTTTCCAAGCGAACTTCGAACCAAGGCAGGTCATTTCTTTCACTGTCAAAATTTCTGGTGAGATGATAAGCTCCTTCTTTTATGGCACTTTCTAAATTTCTTAATTTAAATAATTTGTTTTTCATAATTTTCTCCTTTTATAAAAGTATAATACACTAATTTATTATCTTTGTCAAAGGTTAATTTATTTTAATTTTCGAGTATTTATTTAATTATTTTTATATAACCAAAACATTGTTTTTTTAACAATAAACTTATAAAATATGTAATTTATAGATATATAATTTTATAAATAAATTATCATATAAATGTAAAACATTTTATAATTGTATAAAAAAATTTTAATTATCTAAAATAAAAAGCAAAGACAAATTTTTAAATTTAATTTTAAAAGTATAATAAATAAAATATGGTTTATTGTTGATAAAAATTTAATAAAAAAATATAAGTTTTAATCGAGTACAATCAAAAAAATTTATAAGGCAATAAATATTAAGATTATTAATTTTTATTTAAAAAATTTAAATACATTTTAAAATATTAATCTTTTATAGCAATATAAAAATTTTAAATTATAATGCATAATTTTATTTTTTTACTTAATTTTAATATTATTTGCAGTTTACTAAATGACATTATTAATTTGTTACATATGCGCAGCTGTCAATATAAAACAAACCGCCCGATATTTTAGGGCGGTTTGTAATTTTTTGTATATCGATTAAGTTAATTATTAAACTCCCAATTTTGCTCTTCTCATCATTTCCGTAGTGGAGAAATTATGAGTAGGAACATAACCCGGCAGAGGCATAATTTTAGTATGAATAGCATCGAGAATCCAATCTTCCTGAGGGAAGAAGTCTTTATCGAGTTCGTATGCCGGAGTAATCCAGTTTCTTGCGCCAACTACTACGGGAGGAGCATCCAAATAATCGAATGCCATATTTGTAATATTAGCAGCCATATCCTGAAGTACGGAAGCTCTTGCGCAAGCATCGGAAGCCAAAACGATTTTTCCGGTCTTTTTAACCGATTCGATTACTTTTTCGTAATTGAAAGGAACGATAGAACGTGCATCGATGATTTCAGCGGAAATATTGTATTTTTCTTTCAAAGTTTTTGCGGCAGCTATAGCTTTATATAAAGTAGCGCCGATTGTTAAAATGGTAATGTCGTTACCTTGAACTTTTACATCGGGTTCACCGAAAGGAATTTCGTATGATTCTTTCGGAACACCGCCTTCGTGGAACTGTTCGCCGAAATCGTAAAGTCTTTGACTTTCAAGGAATATTACAGGGTCGGTTCCGTTAAGAGCGGAAGCCATAAGACCTTTTGCGTCGTAAGGAGTAGCAGGGAAGCAAACTTTAAGTCCCGGAATATGAGCAACCCAGGCCGCCCAATCCTGAGAGTGTTGTGCACCGTATTTAGAACCAACCGATACACGAACCGTTACGGGCATTTTAAGCTCTCCGGCTGTCATTGCCTGCCATTTGGATAATTGGTTGAATACTTCGTCGCCGGCTCTTCCCAAGAAGTCCATATACATAAGTTCTACAACGGCTCTACCACCTGCCATTGCATAACCTACGGCAGAACCTACTATAGCTGCTTCCGAAATAGAAGAGTTGAACAATCTGTTATAGGGCAGGGCTTCGGTAAGACCTCTGTAAACGGCATAAGCGCCGCCCCAATCACGGACGTCTTCGCCGTAAGAAATTAATGTGGGGTCTTCATAGAATTTGTCGATTAATGCTTCGAACAAACCGTCTCTCAATTGGAAAACTCTGTTTTTGCTGACAGGCTTACCGTCTTTATCTAAATAGAAACGTTCCTTTTTAGCTATTTGCTGAACTCTCGGATTTTCTTCTTTAGGCATAAGGACTTCAACGGGTCTGTCATCCATTTTGGCTATTTTCAGATTGGAATACATAATCTTTTCTATTTGGTCGGGTACTGCCGTTAAATCCATTCTCGGCGAAAGTTCGGGATTTATTGCAAGTTTGAATGCCTCGGTAAGTTTTGTTTTAACGTCTTCCAAAATTGCATCGAATTCTTCGTTTTTAGCAACTTTTGCGAGAACGAGATTTGCTCTGTAAGTTTTTAAAGGATCTATATCTACCCATGCTTTTATTTCTTCGGGTGTTCTGTATGTCGAAGAGTCGGAAGGGGAGTGTCCGCTTACACGGTAAGTTACAACGTCTAAAAGAACGGGACCTTTTTTGTCAAGCAAAAGTTTTTTCTTTCTGCCCATAGCTTCTATGACTGCAAGAGGATTGTATCCGTCGACTCTTTCCGAATGCATCTGCTCGGGATTTACGCCGGCACCTGCTCTTGCGAGCATATCGTAACCCATTGTTTCGCCTCTCGTTTGTCCGCCCATACCGTAGTCGTTATTGAAGAAATTAAAGAGAATGGGAAGACCGCCTTTGTAATCACCCTGCCAAAGCTGTTTGAATTGATCCATAGCGGCAAACATCATAGCTTCCCAAACAGGGCCGCATCCCATAGAAGCATCGCCTATATTGGCAATGGCAATACCGGGTTTCTTGTTGCAGTGTTTATACAAAGCACCGCCTAACGCTATATCTGCGGAACCGCCAACCAAAGCGTTATTGGGATAAATGCCGAAAGGTGTAAAGAAAGCATGCATTGAGCCGCCGAGACCTTTTGAAAAACCTGTTTCTTTGGCGAAAATTTCTGCAAGCGTTCCGTAGAGGAAGAAGAACTGAGCCTGTTCTTTAACGGTGAATTTTTTGAAACCGTCATAATGTTCGCAGACTTTTAAATCTCTTCCGCCATTATAAGATTCCATTATTTTCAAAAGCTCTTCATCTGTCATTTTATTTATGCAGCTGAAAGCTTTTGCTATAATTTCGCCGTGGCTTCTGTGAGAGCCGAAAACGAAATCGTTTTTGTCGAGAAGGTATGCCTGACCTACAGCTGCAGCTTCTTGACCTATGGAAAGGTGTGCGGGACCCGGGTTATTATATTCGATGCCGTTATATGCGCTGGTAGTTTTAACGCTGTTTAGCGCCGTTTCGTATTCTCTTATGACCGCCATATCGTAGAAGATTCTCATAAAATCTTCTGTAGTATAGTTAGCTTTTTCTTCTTCTATGGTTTTTTTATATGCGTTGACGGGAATGGACGTAAATTTTATCTGACCTGATTTTCTTAAAAATTTAGGGTCAACAAATTGACTTTTAGGCATTTTTATATCTCCTTTTATTCAATATTTTTATTTTTAAATTAATATAAATTGAATTATAAATTATATTTAATTTTAATCGTTGTTTAAATTAAAGTGTAAAAGCGTAAATTATTCATTATATAAATGCAGGTAAATTGCGGCAAAAATTTGCCGCAAATATTAATCGTGGAATTCGAAAATTCCTTCTCTTATAGCTTCGCCTACGGTGGGGTGGGGGAATACTATCTTTTTAATATCTTTTATGCGCATTTGCGTTTCAATCATCTGCACAGCGGAAACAATAATTTCCGAGGCGTAATTGGAAATCATATGACAGCCCAACAATCTTTGAGTCTTTTTGTCTATAATCAATTTTATAATTCCGTTTCCGCCTTCGTTTTCCGCAACGTATCTTCCGGAATACATCATGGAAAGTTTAACGCATTTTACGTCGTAGCCTTTAGCTTTTGCCCCTTCCTCGGTATAACCTACAGTACCTACTTCGGGATTTGTATAAATAACACCGGGAATTGCTTCGTAACTCATTCTGTCTTTTATGCCGAGCATATCGTTTACGGCAACTTCGGTTTCTCTGTAAGCGGTATGAGCAAGCATGCTGAAGCCGTTAACGTCGCCGGAAGCCCAAACGCCGGCAACATTCGTTCTCATCTGTTCGTCAGTTTTTATAGCACCTCTTTCGGTGTATACTCCTATATTTTCTAAACCAATGTTTTTCGTATTGGCACGTCTTCCTATGGAGAGTAAAACTTTATCGGCTTTTACCGATTCGGTTTTACCGTTAATTTCATACGAAACGCTGTCTTTGCCTACTTTCGTTACTTTTGCGTTAAGAAGGAAAGTAATTCCTTTTGCTTCGTAATTTTTCTGAAGAATTTTACTGATTTCCACATCTGTAGGTCCTGCAATATGATCGAGCATTTCAATAACGGTAACTTTTGAACCTGCCGTGTTGTAATAGGATGCCATTTCGAGTCCTATAACGCCGCCGCCTATTATAACAAATTCTTTGGGAACTTCTGGCAGTGCCAAAACCTCTCTGTTGGTGAGAACAAAACCGTTTTCCATACCTTCTTTTACGCCCTCTATAGGAGGAACGGCAGGGGAGGAACCGGTAGCTATTAAAAGTCTTTTTGCTTGGTATTCCGTTCCGTTTACGGTAACTTTAAATCCTTCTGCGGTTTTGTTTTGAATAAAACCTTCACCTTCTATTACGTCGACTTTTAATTTTTTCAATTTAGATTTAATTCCCGAAACCAAAGTGTCTATTACACGTTGTTTTCTGGCAATTACGAATTTATGATCAAGTTTTATATCTTTTACTGAAATTCCGTATTTGTCTCCGTGTAAAGCACCGTCGTAAAGTTTAGCGGAATAGAGAAGTGCTTTTGAAGGAATGCAACCTTCGTTAAGACATACGCCGCCTATAAATCTTTTTTCGATTACTGCGGTTTTAAGACCTGCTTCACCCGCTCTTTCGCCTGCGAGATAGCCTGCCGGGCCGCCGCCCAAAACTATTAAATCATACATATCAATACCTCTTAATATATCTATAAATTAATATTTGCAATTATTCGAGCGTTGCAAGAGCAACGGAGAAGTTTTCTAAAGCAGAGCAGAGTTCTTTTAAGAATTTAGAAGCGGGAGCACCGTCTACCGCTCTGTGGTCGAAGGTTAACGAAAGAGTCATTGCGGGATAAACGGCTATTTGACCGTTAACGGTTTTAACTCTGTTTGTAATGGTACCTACACCTAAAATACCTACCTGAGGAGCATTTAGAACGGGGGTGAACGTTTCAACTCCGAAACTTCCTAAATTTGTTACCGTAAATGAACCGCCTGTGAGTTTTTCGGGAGAAATCGTTCCGCCCTGAGCTTCTTTAGCAAGTACTTTTAATTCGGCAGATATTTCGGAAATGCTCTTTAATTCCGCATTCTTAAGGGTGGGAACAAGTAAACCTCTCGGGGTATCTACAGCCATACCGAGGTTTACGGTATTATAAAAACGCATCGTCTGTTCATCTAACATATGTGCATTTAAGGCTTTATGTTTTGTAAGAACTCTTGATACTGCATACATTACTATATCGTTTAAAGTTATATTGGCAACCAAACCTTTTTCTGCCATGGGTTTGATTTTCGCTCTGAATGCCATAATTTCGGTAGCGTCAAAACTCGAAGTTACGGTAAGCTGAGCGGTGGTGGAAAGAGAATGGAACATTGATTTCGAAATAACTTTTCTGATATTCGGAATCTTTTCGTCCGTATATTCTGCAACAGGAGCGGCAACCGCAGTTTGAGCAGCTGCATTTGTTTCAGCGGGAGCAGCTACGGCTTCTCTGGCTGCCATTACACCGTTTTTAACCAAAGTTTCAATGTCTCTTTCGATTATTCTACCTTCTGCGCCGGTAGGTGTTGCGAGAGTATAATCCACGTTAAGTTTTTCGGCAAGATTTTTAGCACGGGGAGATGCAAATACGTTGCCGTCTTTAGATACGGCAGGTGCAGCCTGTACGGGTGTTGTC
>CASEPJ010000040.1 GCA_949289715.1 uncultured Clostridia bacterium | reverse complement strand
AGATTACTTATAAAATTTACATTTTATATAAGAGTTATAATACTTTTGATAAAAAGTCCTTAAGTCTTTCATTTTTCGGCGAATTAAAAATATTTGTCGGGGTGTCGTCCTCCACGATTTTTCCGCTGTCCATAAACATTACTCTCGATGAGACTTCTTTTGCAAAGTTCATTTCGTGCGTAACAATTATCATCGTCATACCGTCCGAAGCAAGCTGTTTAATTAGGTCTAATACTTCTCCTACCATTTCGGGGTCTAATGCACTTGTGGGCTCGTCGAAAAGCATAACTTTGGGATTCATAGCAAGAGAACGAACTATAGCCACTCTTTGTTTTTGCCCGCCCGAAAGAGTTGAAGGATAAACATTTGCTTTGTCTTCAAGCCCTATACGTCTTAAAAGCCTCATTGCATTTTCTTCCGCCGCCTTTTTTATTTCCGCTACAGTATTATAAGGAGTTTTTATGTATGTCATAGGCTCTTTATATTTCAATGCGGATAATTTAATTTCCTGTTTTTCTATTTGATGAGTTAATGCAATTTTTTCTGCGGTCAGTTTTTCGTCATAAACGGCAAAACGTTTTCCTTCCTTTTCAATAAAGTTTTCCGTTGCACGCCATTTTTCTATAACTTCGGGCAATTTTGACTTTAAATCATTTAAAATTCTTTCCGTCTTCAATTTTTCTTCGTCGATTTTCTTATTTAATTTATCCCTGTTTTTTTCTAACCACAAATTATATTTGTGCATTTTTTTATTGTTGCGCTTGGCTTTTTTTAAATCTTTAATACCTATTTTAATAGGTGCCAATGTAATATTTTTTAATATAGTCAAATTATTGAATAAATTAAAATGCTGAAAAACCATACCCATTTTACGACGGTGTTCGTTAATATCCGTATAATGCGAACATAAATCCACACCCTCGAAAATAATACGGCCGGCAGAAGGTTCTTCGAGCAAATTTAAACACCTTAAAAAAGTACTTTTACCGCTACCAGAAGGACCTATGACAGCAACCTTTTCTCCCGCATCTATATTTACGCTAATATCTTTTAAAACCAATAAATTTCCGAAACTTTTGGACAAGTTTTTAACCTCTATCACTCTTTTTAAACCTCCTTTCCAAAAGTTTAATTCCCCATGTAATCAAATAAACAATAGCCAAATAAAATAAAGCTACAAATGTCATTGGTATTATGTAATTTGCCAAATTCTGTCCGCTGCCAATAACTTTTGCAGCATTTGTCAAATCTATCAACCCAACCATACTTACTATAGAAGTTTCTTTCAATAACGCAATTATTTCATTGCCTATTGCGGGAATAATATTTTTTACGGCTTGCGGAATAACTATATTAAACATCGTACTTTTATAACTTAAACCTAATGAACGCCCTGCTTCCGTCTGACCTATGTCTATAGACTGAATACCCCCTCTAAGACTTTCCGCAACGTAAGCGCCCGAGTTTATTCCGAACGTTAAACTAGCTGCTATTTCGGTGGGAAATCCTCGTATGGTGAAAATGGCAAAACACATAACAAAAAGCTGCAGCGCAACCGGAGTTCCCCTTATAATAGTAATATAAATATCACATATTATAGAAGGAATTTTCATAAATCGATTTTTCTGCGCCGCTATTTTAATTAATGCAACAAAAACGCCTATACAAAGCCCTAACGCTGCCGCAAAAAGGGTCATTATAAGGGTTAATTTAAGACCGTTTAATACCGGGCTTAAATATTCTTCCGTTGTTATAATTTCATAAAATCCTTCAAAAAAATTCATAAATATCCTTATGATAGGTTAAGGCGGAAAAATCCGCCTTAACGCAATGTAATATTTCTTATGTTATTAATATAATTTAATTAACGAATATTATATTAATCGATTTAAACTTAAATTAAATAGCGATTTTAACTGTAATACTAACTTATTACATTCCGAAATGCTTTTTAACGAGTCTTTCCACACCGTTGTTGCCGCTATCGTCAACATCGTCAAGAAGTTGTTGTAAAACTTCGTTTATGGCATTTAAAAGGTCTGTTTGTTCTTTGTTAACCGCAATGGCGTATTCTTCTGTTGTTGCATTGTCGGCATCGTAATAAATGCCTATTGCTTTATAACCCGTTTCGTTTTTAATAAGATACTGAGCGGGCATCTCGTCTATAATAACTACATCTATAATTCCTGCTTTCAATGCTTCAAAAGCAAGCTGTGCATTATCGTAACGAGTAAGACTTGCACCCGTTCCGTTCAATTCGCCTGCATAATAATCTTCGGTTCCCTCTTCTCCGTCTCCGTTAATTTCTAAATCGACATAAATATCACCCGTAGTATTTCTTTGAACACCTATTTTTTTGCCTGCCAAATCGGACCATAACAAACATTCGTCTCCGTTAGTGGCATTGCTTACCGTAAAAGAACCGTCGGCAAACACTACATATTGCTGAGCAGTATAATAAGGGATGGAAAAATTAACTTTTTCTTTACGAGCGTCTGTAATGGTAATTCCGGCAGCGGAACAATCGCAAAGTTTGCCTTCAGCAACAGTGTCGATTAATATGTCAAATTCCTTATCGACAAATGTAACTTTTTTATTCAATTTTTCGCCTACCATATTCATAATTTCAACGTCTACGCCTACGATTTCATTGCTTTTATAATACTCGAAAGGTGCGAAGAAAGCATTTGTATAAACTATTATTTCATCCTGATTTTTATTGCAAGCACCAAAAGCAAAAATACTCGATAAGCATAAAAAAACAACTAAAAGTAAAGTTATTATTTTTTTCATAAATTTTATCCTCACTTGTATTTAATGATGTTATTATATCACTCGCCAAAACAAAAGGCAACAAAATAAACAATAATTCGTATATTTATTCAAAAATTAAAAGTTTATATTTATTTAAACAGTTTTTTATGCAAATTATATATTTTTTATTAAAATGTATAAATTAAAATTAAAATTTTTTTAATGAAATGTTTTTTATTATTTAATTGTTAAAATATGTTATGTATATATATTTAATTTTTTTTAAAAACATATTTGCTAATATAGTCTGTAAATATAATTTAATGGTCTTAAAAACTAATGTAACAGTATTCGAAAAAATATTTTTAATAATTTTATAATAATTTAATATTTTAAAAATATAAGATTTTAATACTTAATTTAATTTACCAAAAAAGTTGAAAAATTAACGCAACAACCTTAAAAAGTCGCAGCAATAATAAAATTTATAAATAAACGGCATTTAAAATTAAATGCCGTTTATTTGATTTGTTAAAATTGCAATAATATATT
>CASEPJ010000039.1 GCA_949289715.1 uncultured Clostridia bacterium | reverse complement strand
TTTTAATCGGTAGATATAAAAAAATGAAAAAACAAAATATTTCGGGCTATATCTGTAATCCTAATAAACATTTAGAAAAACTATTAACTTTAAGCGGCATTTATCAATTAATGCCAAAGATTAACAATAATTAAGGAGCGAATATGCAAAATAATAATTATATGGTATTAAAAGTCCCCGCATTAAACGAAAACGATAGCTTTATAAGAAGCGCTATAGCTGCTTTTTGTTGCAATTTGAATCCCACAATCGAAGAAATAAATGACGTAAAAACTGCTGTTTCGGAAGGATTTACAAATGCGGTAGTACACGGATACGGTAAAAATTCATACGATAAAGAAGTTATAATCGAAGTTTATATTTACGATAAAAGCGTAAAAATAATTATAAGCGATTTCGGTAAAGGAATAGAAGATATAAATCAAGCAAGACAGCCTTTTTATACAACAAAACCCGATGAAGAACGCTCCGGCATGGGATTTACCGTTATGGAATATTTTATGGACTCATTGGAAGTAATAAGCGGCAAAGAAGAAGGAACAAAATTAATTTTAATAAAAAAATTCGGCGAAAAAAATAAATAATTATTGAAAATATCAAAAGGAGATTTGTAAATGCTGGATAAGGATGAAACTTTATTGCTAATTCAACAAGCGAATAACGGAAATGATTCAGCAAAAACAAAATTAATAGAAGAAAATAAACCTTTAATCAAAAGTATTGTCAAAAGGTTCACAAACAGAGGCATAGAATATGACGATTTATATCAATTAGGATGTTTGGGTTTTTTAAAAGCAATAATTAATTTTGACCCGCAATACGAAGTAAAATTTACAACATATGCAGTTCCAATGATTGCAGGAGAAATAAAAAGATTCATTCGTGACGACGGACAGATAAAAATTTCAAGAGCAATTAAAACTATGTCTTACAGAGTATTAAATTTTATAGAAAATTATAGAAATTTACACAATGAAGAACCTACAATAGAAACTATTTCAAATGAGTTGAAAATTAACAAAGAAGACATTGTTTTTGCATTAGAATCGGTTAAAACGCCGATTTCATTATATGAAAAGACCAATGACGATGAAAATTTAATGATTTTAGATAAAATTCCTGCAAAAAAAGATTTAAGCGACGATGATAAAATTTTAATAACCGATATAATTAAAAAATTACCTGAAAGAGAACAAAAAATAATAATTTTAAGATATTTTAGAGATCAAACACAGAGCGAAATCGCAAATGTTTTAGGAGTTTCTCAAGTTCAGGTTTCGAGATTGGAAAATAAAATTATTGAAAAAATAAAAAAGGAATTATCGGCAGAATAATTTAAAAGCAGATTATTTAAAGAATTTTTTTAATTAATCTTAATTTTAAGGAAATTTTAAAAAAAATTTTAAAATTTTGGTTAATAAAAATTAAAAATTTAAATTTAAATGTGATTTTTTTTATTTTTTTTATTATAAAGCTAATGGCGGCGATTTTTTTATAAAATTTCCATATCTATGCGTAAAACCTGGATTTTGCGCATAGATATGTATGTAATCTTTTAACCATTTACTTCCCTTTTTATTAACAATTTTTTTGATTTTATATTAAATTTCTTTTGTTTTATCTAAAATTTTACCGAAAATTTCATTTTTTCAAAAAAATAATTTCCAATACCCTTTTAAATCTGAATTTCTATTCGTATTTATGTTTTGTGCGAATTTATGTTTTGTGCGAAATTTTTAAAAAAGAAAAATACTTTACAAAAAATTATCCTTTTGCTAAAATATTTATATGAATACTTATTATAACGATTTAAAATATCATAATAATTTAAAATTAAATAATTTAAGAAAAAAATTACCGTATTTTTGCGAAGAATTTTTTATCGGCATAGAAAACAGAACTTCCGTTTTAACCAGAATAAACTATGCTTACGACCTTATTATTTTTTTTAATTATATCATTAATGAAACTGCTCTGTTTAATTATAATAAATTAACCGATTTAAAACTTAGCGATATCGATAAAATTTCCGTTACAAATATTGAATATTTTTTGGATTATTTAAACGGATACAAAATAAACGATAAATTTTATAGTTGCTCAGCTACCGCAAAAGCAAGAAAACTATCCACAATAAGGGCTTTTTATAAATATTTTTATAATAAAGAAAAAATAAATACCAATCCACCCAGTAAAATCAATGCTCCAAAAATAAAAGATAAACCCATTATCCGTTTAGAAAACAATGAAATATCGGATTTATTAAATATTGTTGAAACAGGAAAAAACCTGACAAAATTCCAAAATTCTTATCATAATGTTACAAAAATCAGAGATTTAGCTATAGTTACCTTATTTCTTTCCTCTGGAATAAGAATAAGTGAATTAATAGGAATCAATATTTCGGATTTGGATTTTAAAAATAAAACTTTTCTGGTAACCAGAAAAGGCGGAAACCAAGTTATTTTATATCTTTCAGATGAAGTTATTCCTTTCCTTGAGGATTATATCGAAGTCAGAAAAAGGCAATTGAAAAAAATATCTTTAACTGATAATGATGAGCCCGCTCTTTTTCTATCTCTGCAAAACAAACGTATTTCCGTTCGGGCTGTAGAAAATTTGGTTAAAAAATATGCAAAAGCCGCTGTTCCGTTAAAAAAAATCACTCCACATAAATTAAGAAGCACCTACGGCACCGCTCTATACCGGGAAACAAACGATATTTATATGGTTGCTGAAGTTTTAGGACATAAGGATGTAAATACCACAAAAAAACACTATGCGGCTATTTCAGAAGATATGCGCAAACAAGCCGCTAACATTGTAAAAATAACCGATAAATAATTTAAATTATGAGAAGAAACATTAAATTTAATTTAGAAAAACTGACCGATTTTATAGAATCTTATTCAAATATGAATGGTTATCCTCCTTCATATAGGGAAATGAAAGATTTTTTAAATATACAATCTACTTCTACAATCAGTTATTATTTAAAAAAACTTGAAGAAAACGGTATAATTACCTTAAATTCATATAAAAACAGATCCTTGGTTTTAAATAATAAATTTCATATTTATGAAATAATTAATCCTTTTTATTTCAATATTTTTGCCGATGGAAACGTTATAGGTAAATATCAATTACCCCCAATGCTTAATATAAACTGTGATTGTTTTCTTTGGAAAGCCACAGAATCCACAGAAATATATAATAAAAACGATATGTTGATTTTTGCTATTAAAAATGCAAAAATTGATGATTTTATTATGGTTAATCAAGAGGAAAAACCGTTTATTAAAAAAATCAGTAATATACATGAAAAATACATTGCCGTATTATTAGGTATTTACCGTCAGTTAAATCTTAAAAAAAGCAGACAATAAATTTTTTTAAATAAAAAATAAAAAATAAATAAAAAGTAAAATTTCAGATTTTAACTATAAATTAGGGGCTGATTTTATAAATCAAGCCCCTTTAAACATCTTTTTAAAGCAATTTTTAAATGTTCATAGGTTAATCCGCCTTGCAAATAAGCAATATACGGCGGCTTTAAAGGTCCGTCGCAACTTAATTCAATTGACGATCCCTGAACAAAACAACCGGCTGCCATAATTACCTGATTTTCATAACCCGGCATATCCCAAGGATATGGTGTAACATAGCTGTCCACAGGAGAAACATTTTGGATTATTTGACAAAATTTTATTAAATTATTCTCATTTTCGAGCTTTATAGAGGTTATTATGTCATTAAAACAGTTATTTTCAGGCAATACCTCATATCCTAACGACTTAAATGTTTCGGCAAATAATGCCGCTCCTTTAATTGCCTGGGAAACGGTATGAGGTGCCATAAACAATCCCTGATAAAAATTTCTATATCCGTTCTCATATGAACCAACTTCCATTCCCTCGGAAGGAGCCGTCAATCTTCCGGCAACTAAATTAATTAACTCTTTTTTCCCTGCAATATAGCCTCCCGTAGGAGCAATTCCTCCCCCCGGATTTTTTATGAGCGAACCTGCAACAATATCAGCCCCCACCGAAGTAGGCTCTTTTTTATCTACAAATTCACCGTAGCAATTATCTACCATTACTATAAGACGAGGATTTATTTTTTTAATTTCTTTTACTATATCTTCGATTTCGTTAATCGACAAAGGCAAGCGCCATTCATATCCTCTCGATCTTTGAATATATATCATTTTTATATTCTTGTTTTTATTTAAATTTTTTAACAGCTGATTATAATCTAGCTTATTGTCGTCGCCTAAAGATTGATAATTAAAATCTATTTTAAAATCTTTTAGTGAGCCTATATTTTCTCCGTTTATGACATCATTTAAAGTATCGTAGGGTTTTCCCGTAATACTTAAAAAACAATCATTTGGGCGCAATAATGCAAATAATGCTAAAGTCAATGCGTGTGTTCCGTTGGCAATCATAGGCGAAACCACAGCATCTTCGGCTTCGAAAACTTCTGCAAAAATTTTACACAAAGTATCTCTTCCGTTATCGTCATATCCGTATCCGGTTGTCTGAGTAAAATGTCTTAGTGCGACTTTGTTGTGCTGCATTGCGTTTAAAACTTTTTCTTGATTAAACAATGCAATTTCTTCAGTATATTTAAAAAATTTCTCCAATTTTTTTTCAGATTTATTTATAATATCTATTATATCCGAATTCATTTTTATTTCTCCAAAGTATTATAATAGGATTTGATTTTCAAAAATAAATCATCGGTACCGTTCGTAACATCGCAATACTCTATATCCTTTTGCTTTTTAAACCATGTTAATTGCCTTTTTGCATAATGTTTGGAATTAGTTTTTAATAAGTCTATGCAGTCTTTTAAATTGCTTTCACCTTTAAAAAAAGGAAAAAATTCTTTATAACCTATTGCCTGAAGGGAATTTAAATTATGCGGATATTTATCGTATAGAGTTTTTACTTCGTCGATAAGACCGTTTTTTAACATATTTTCTACTCTTAAATCTATTCTTTGATAAAGTTTTTCCCTATCCATATCCAATAATAAAAATTTAAAATCATAATCGCTTTTGAGAAAATCGTTTTTCATTTCTGATTTTTTAATTCCGGTCTCATATAAAATTTCCAAAGCTCTTATAATCCTTTTTGTGTCGTTTTGATGCAACTTTTCTGCGGTAATCGAATCTTTTTCTTTTAAAAGATTATAAAGATATTCATTACCGTGTTTTAATGCTTCATCGTTTAATTGTTTTCTCAATTCGGCATTTTTAGAAAAATCAGAAAACCGCATAGGATATAATAAAGAATTAATATATAATCCCGTACCTCCGCAAATAACAGGTAATTTATTATTATTTAACAATGAATTTGCAATGTTTTTAGATAATTTAGAATAATCCGCAACCGAAAAATCTTCATCTGGAAATATGATATCGATTAAATGATGTTTAACCTTTTTCAATTCGTCTTTTGTGGGTTTTGCGGTACCGATATTCATTTCTTTATAAATTTGCATTGAATCGGCAGAAATTATTTCACCGTTTAAATTTGATGCAATTTCAATTGCCAATGCAGATTTACCGACTGCCGTCGGTCCTGCTATTATCAATAAAGGAAGCATATTTTTTACCTTACGTCCTCTTAAATTTCTTTTCTATTTCATCTTTCAATACTTCGACTATAATCGGTCTTCCGTGCGGACAATATAATACCCTTTTATTTACGCTTATTTCCTTTATAAGCAATTTAACATCATCGTCAGATAATATATCTCCACCTTTTATTGCTGCTTTGCAAGCTGCCTGCATAATTTTATCTTTTATATAATCGGTTTTATCAGCCTTTTTAAAAGAATTTATATTTTTTAAAAAATTATCGAAAAATTTGTTCAAAGATATATCCGCCAAATCCAACGGAACGGTTAAAACTCTTAAAGTATTATCTCCGAATTCTTCGATTTCAAATCCAAAACTTCTTAAAAGCGAAATATTTTCAAATATATAATTGAATTCTAATGAATTTAAGTTTAAACAATAAGGAATTATCATAGGCTGACTTATAATAGTATGTTGTTCAAATTCTTTTGATAATTTATCGTATAAAATTCTTTCGTGTGCCGCATGCTGGTCTATTAAATATAAATGATTTTCCGATTCAAATAATAAATATGTATTGAAAATAATCCCTATAAATTTTATTTCCGGTTCTATAGAAAATTCTTCTTGTACGTTTTTTAAATAGTTACCGTTAATTTGCTTGACATTATCGGCATGGTCAGATGAATATTCAACAATATTACCGTTAAAGTCTTTTTTATTAACATCAACATTATTATCTTTTTGCAAATTAATGAAAATATTTTCCAAAATTTGTCCTTTACCTAAATTTTCACCGGCTTTCAATAACATCTTATCATCTAAAAAAGTATTGGACTCAATCAATCTTGAAAAAACAGAATTTTTTTCAATTTCGGCGTTATTGTCTGAAATATTTGGATA
>CASEPJ010000038.1 GCA_949289715.1 uncultured Clostridia bacterium | reverse complement strand
GTAAGATTGCCAGAATTATCAATACTTGCATAATCACTTCCCGACACACTCCATATCAAATCTAAATCTTCGTCAGGTTCAATTTGTACTTTGAAATTTAAATTAGATCCGGCATTTATCTCATCAACATCGGTAATTATACTTAATTTATATACCAATTCTTCAAAATAATAGTCGTATGTATCATCTGTAAATTTTTCAAGTCCACTAAAAAGTCCGTATGTGTTAGTTCCTTTAGGTAATCTTGCATATAAATAAACTTTCCTTCCGTCTATTTTTTCCGACCATAAATTTGCAGGCCTTTCGGCATAAACCAAATTAGCATTTGAAAAATCTACACTTGAACCTTCTTCGACATCGATTATAATATCTTTCACACCCGAAACTCTAATATCGCCTTTAAAAACTAAATTTGAATTGTTAATTACTTTAAAGAGAGACAAAGCATTGGTTTCTCTGAAATTTCCATTTTCAAAAACCACGTCGGCTCCATCGATTAAAAATAGAGTTTCATCCTCAATACCTTTAATATATCCTTTACCCCCATCGATAGTAACATCTCTGTTTATTAAAACGGAATTTTGAAAATCAATACTTTCGTTAATTCGTATATTGGGAAATCTTTCATCATTTAATAAATAATTAAAAATTAATTCTTTATTGGCATTTTGATAAAATTCATTGATTTTTGCCGTATTAATAAATTTCAAATCGTCAAAATACAATTGTACGTCCTCTTCGCCTTCCGGCAATTTGGCATTGTATATATCAAAATAATATATTATCGCATCGGTTATGTCATCTATTAAATCATATTCTCCGCTACCTTTAAAATACTCCACTCTTCCATATGTTTCATCTCCGGACAACGCCTTACTTATGTCAAAAAAGAAATAGTTCCATCCCTGTTTTACTGTCGGTAAGGCATTTGAAAAAACACCAAAATTAGGGTATATTTTCCATCCTCCACTCCCGGCACGCCCAATTTGTAAATAAAATCCATTCTCAAATGTTACGTCTTTATTAGCATAAACAAAAAATGAGAATGCAAGGTTGCCCGATTGAATTTTTTCTAACGAAACTCCTGCATGGTTTTTAAAAGATGTACGTCTTGCTTCAGTGGACTTATATGTTCCCACAAACGAACTGCTAAAACTTACCGTTATTTCAGAATCAAGAGAACCTGGTGAAAAATGTTGAGTAAAAATCCAATCGGAGCTTTCTGTCTCCACATTTACAAAATCTATAAAAGCAACACTGTCTTCTACGGTAACATTACAAATATCTTTGAAATTACCATCTTCGGTTGTAACGGATATTTCTGCACTGCCCACACTAAGTGCCGTTATTTTTCCGGTGGAATCAACACTGACAACAGAACTATTTGAAGAAGACCAACTAACATTTTGATTTGCTGCCGATTCGGGTAACACTTTAGCTTCAAGATTTTTACTTTTACCAATTATTAAATTAAGGTTAGAAATGTTAATATCAACACCGGTTACAGGAATATCGAAATTATATTCCGGAATTTGATTACCGTCTAAAGTAGCGGTTACGCCTTTCTTTGCATATAATTCACCGTTACCTAAAAATGAATAACCGTTAGATATAATTTCGACTTCGTTATTTATTATAAAATCGTTATTTAAAGTTATGTCCGATTCGAGCGATATTTTTTTATAAGTATTATCATTTACGACAGCTTCCAACCCCTCAAAACTTTTTACTTTTTGAATTATTTGGTCAAGTTTGCTAGTGTTTACAAATTTAATATCATCTATATATATTTTAATTTCTTCCGAACCACTCAATAATTGGATATCATAAAGATCAAAATATATATATTTACCTAAACTAGGTTTAGTATTTGCCCCGGGACAAGATTGCAAAAAGGCTCCGTTTCCGGCAAAATATGTACATTGTCCGTATGTACTGTCATTTAAAGCTTTACCCATATCTATATAAAAATGATTCCACCCTTTCGATAAAGTAGGATAACCGGAATTGTTTTTTGCAAAAGCCCCCTTTATAGGATAAAGACTAAAACCACCGTCACTAGCGGCACCTATTCTTATGGTAAGAACATTATTAAAGACAGCACTGTCTGAAGAATAAACCCAAAAAGAAAAACCTAAATTTTCAGAAGGTATACCGCTAATATCCAAAGCATTGCCATATTGGGTAGTTCTAATCGACCTACGGTTGTTTGTTTTACTCTCAGAATCGACGGGAAATTCCCATGAACCCGAAGATGACATTGTAATGTCACGATTAATTACATCGGGTACTTGTGTGGCATGGTTAATCGATGTCCATCCCATAGAGGAGCCATCTGCATTAGTTGCTCTTGTATCTCCGTCTGCCCAAGTTATGCTGACTACTTCGCTATCTGCGGCTTTGACAGTCACACAAAAAGACATTGCAATACAAAAAATTAAAAATATGAAGGTAAAAATAAATATTATTTTATTAAATATTATTTTCTTACTCATTAACTTTCTCCTTTATTATTAGATTTTTTAAATTTAAAATATAAAAATAAACTTAATCCAACAACAACTAATGCAATACAGCCCATAATTAAAGTTACAATTAATAAAGTATTATTGTTATCGTTTTTAATCTCATTTTTATTGTTTTGCACATCTTCATTATAATTACCGTCATTAACATTATCGTTATTATTTTGATTTTGATCTGTAAAATCTTCTTCATATTCAATATCTGTTTTTACAATTCTGATTTTATCTATTTCACTCTCAGGATCAAACATATAATACGAAGTAAGCATCAACTCGTTTTTAGTGGTTTCAAGTACACCGAAAGCGGAAACTCCTGTCATTGCAGAATAATAATAATCAAGCCATTCATAAGGAAAACCGGGTCTATTAGGCTGACCTGTCGCCCACGTTTGTCTGCTTGAAGTACTCATATTTACCCATATTGTGCCCTGCGGATCGACGTATTGACCGTTTTCGTTCCTTTCAGTTTTCAACATCTCTCCGTCTTTTATAAAATGGGAACGTGAATATCCGTGTGAATGTCCTGTTAAAACAATATCTGCATTATATTTTTCAACAGCTTTTATAAAAGGTTCATAAATTTCATTATGATAAGTTAAAGGGTCATTTGAACCTATAGTATCGGCTTTATACATATATAATCCATATATTGCTTCATGCATACATACAACCAGCCAATCGTAATCGGGAAATGTATTTATTGCCGCCTCAAAAGTTGCTTCATGGTTCGTATTGTTAAAATTAATATCTGTAATACTCAACATTACAAACAGTACATTACCTTGCTTGAAGAAATAATCTCCTATCCCATAAGAACAGCCGTTAGGTTGTGAATTAGGAATGTTTGTATAATGCTGTAAATTGTTTGATACGGGAGAAATATCATGATTTCCGTCTATAGGCGCAATAGTGAAATTATTAAGTAATTCATGATTAAAAAAGCCTTCTAAATAATCGCTTTTTGTTGTATTCTGCATCTGATCTCCTAATGACAATATTAAATCGGCTTTATCTAAATCATTTAATAAATTTAAAGTACTAACCCAATTATCAATAGAATCTTGTAAAGGTAAACCAACCTCCGAACTTATAATATGAATATCAGTTAATACATAGGCAGAAGTGTTTTTATCACTTCCTGTTTTTATGGTTTTTATATCGGACCAAAAATCTCCGTCTCCCACCCTATAATTATAAGCAGTCGAAGGCAATAGATTGTCTGCCGTAACTTTATTTGAATACCAATAAGATTTATTATTATCGCCGTCAATATCGAAGTTTGAAGTTTTTTTATTTTCTCCCACAATTAAAATCTTATTTTCTTCAAAATTTAAATTTGCAGGGGCTATTTCCAATAATGTTTCAAACGGTTCATATTTTGTAATCCAATTAAATCTTAATTCGTCAACATCACTACCAGGATAGACAGAAACATTAATATTAATTAATATATCATTTTGTGCACTAACCATAACATTACCTAAATTCATAATATTTAATATAATTATAATAAAAAAACATATAAATTTTTTTAAATATTTCATAATTACCTCTTAACAAATTTGCATATTTTAATCAATTAGTCTTCAATTTAATTTTATATTTAATTAAAATAGTTGTCAATATTTATTTTTAAAAAAATAAACCTAAAAATTGACAAATGATAAAATATTTGAAATAATGTATTTAATTTATTTATTTTTAAAAAAAATAATACATTATTTTAGGAGTTATTTATGTTAAGTGAAAAAATATTATATGATATTTTAAATAATATAAACAGTGGTAAATTAAAAAATGGGGACAAACTGCCCACCGAAACACAATTGATGGAAAAATATAATGTAAGTAGATCATGTGTAAAAAATGCTCTTACGCAATTAAAAAAAATGGGTTTTGCAAAATCCAATAAAAAAGGAGGTACATACATTAACTTGGTTATGGAATCGATCAAAAGTTATAATGTACCAGTAATTTTACCGTATTGCTCTAATTTATCAGATACAACAGGATTATTTTATAATCCCAAACTGTTATCCGGCATACAACATTTTGCTTTAAATAATAATATGAATTGTCAATATTATAATTATTCCGGAAGCATTTCAATAAAAAGAAATATTCTTGAACATTTAATAAATGAAAAACCGGACGGAATAATTATTTATCCGAAAACTTACACAGAATTTACCGATATATATTCTAAATTAGATATATTAAAAATACCTATTTGCTTTATAGATAGAAAATTTGTATCTTTATCTTCTCCCCTAATAACAACCGATAATTATAATGCAATGAAAACTCTTGTTAAAAGGCTCATTAAAAAAGGTCATAAATACATAGGTTTTTACGGATTTTATAAAAGCAATTTTAATCCCACAACCATAATCGACAGATTCAAAGGCTATTACGATGCACATGTGGAATCCGGTTTAATTGTTTACCCTCATTTAATTTTTCAACACGAAAGCGTAGGTTTTGCCATCTCGGATTATTTATATGACTGTTTTTTTAACAATAAAGAAAAAAATGCCACTGCCGTGGCTTGTATATCAGACAGTTTGGCATATACTCTGCAAATTATGCTTCACAGGCATAATATATCTATCCCTAACGACGTTTCAATAGTTGGATTTGATAATGTATTAAATAACAATTTTATTCCATATAAATTGACCACAATAGAACAAGATTTTTATAAAATAGGTCATAATGCGGCAAAAACTATTTACAATATGATAAATAATCAAAACGTAAAAGACATTTATGTACCGGGTAAACTTATAGAAGGAAATTCCGATATTTCAATTTAATTAAAAAGCATAATTCTAAAAATTATGCTTTTAACAATTAAAATTATAATTAATTTATAACTTTATCTTTAAATTTTAAAAAATAAGTAAATAACTTAAAATTTATTTATAATATTTTAACAGTTACAATTACTGTTTTATTACTATTTTGTTGCATAACAATATTTAAAAGGTATAACTTTTTCAAGGTCGGAAATATTCATTTCTATTTGCATACCTATTTTACCAGCACTAAAAAAAACAGTATTAAACAATAATGCCGATTCGTCAACAAAAGTGGGGAAATATTTTTTCATGCCGATAGGCGAACAGCCCCCGTGAACATATCCCGTTAGAGAAAACAATTCTTTTGATTTTACCATTTCGATATTTTTTTCGCCTGTATATTCGGCTGCCTTTTTCAAGTCCAATTCCGAATTGCAAGGAATGACAAATACATAGTTCTTTTTGCTTTTGCCAACCGTTACCAAGGTTTTAAATACAGTTTTATAATCTGCTTTCAAAATTTCGGCAACTTTTGTTCCGCTTAAAGGTTCGTCGACAGAGCCTACGTTATGGACAGCATATTTTATTTTTTCTTTATCCAATATTCGCATTGCGTTTGTCTTGTGTTCCATATTTTAATCAACTCTAAAAGTAAATATAATTCTTAATTCAAATAATTCACATAATAATATTATGTTGATTTTTTATTCTCATATTATGAGATTTTAAAAAAGTCATTTAAAATATTACCGAATGTAATAAAAACAATCTTTAAATTTTTTTGTGAGATATCAGCCATGCATAATGATTATACTTTTTAACGGACAATCCAACAAAAATACTTATAAATTGAAATTTATAAATCGTTATGACTTAAAAAAGTATTATTTGTTATTAATAAAAACTTCGTTAAATCAAAATGTAAATTAAATAATTAAATAAAAAAAATATTTACAATAAAAAACTTTCCTTATCTTTTTTTTTGATTATATCAAAACCAACGTATAAAGTCAATAGAGTTTTAAAATTTTCGCTATAAATAATTTTACAGATTAATAAAATTTAATATTCGTTTACCTTTTTAATAAAAAATTTAAAAATATTTAAAAACAATAAAATATCGGAAAAAATTTAATTATAATCGAAAAAAATTTCCGAAATAAAACATTTCGGAAAAATTAACGTCATTTATTTGCAAATCGATTTTATTGCACAGTCGGCGGCAAACCGTCGTTTAAATTGTTTTTCTTATCGAAAGATTCAACGTCTTGTTTCTTGTTTTCCTCATTTTCGCTTGTATCGGCTTGCAAAATATAATTTTTCTTTCTTTTATTATTAATATTTAATACGCTAAATATTATTATTCCCGCAAGAAGAACAATTGCAACAATGCTGAAAACTTCAGCTATCCATTTAAATGCATTATCGTTTACAGGCGTTACATCTATATTGGAAATTTCTACTGTAAATACATTGGTAAAATAATCAATCTCCTGATAAATACTTACCGAGTAATTTTTATCTTCAATTTTTTTCCCATCTACCTTATATTCATAATTCCAGACTTCGTTCAAATCGTTTGAATAGCCTTTAAGATAAAAAACAATATCGTAAACGCTTCCGTTTTTTATCTCATATCTAAAATTTATTGTTATCGATTGTTTGTCAATCGCATCATATCTATTGATTTCATATACAAATGTATCGTAATTTACAAGCACTTGCGGTTCATTGTTTTTTGAACATCCTGTTGCGGCAAAAATACACGATAAAATTAATATCGAAAGAAAAATAATTTTTTTCATACTCTTACCTCCGATATACGGTTTTTTACAAACTTCATTCCCAAAATATCGGCTAAAGATATAAAATACGCAGAAACTATCAAAGTGGCAAGATTAGTTCGGTTTAGAGAAAGTGCGGACAACGCAACTTCGTCGATTCCTTCCCCTTCAATTACGGCAAAATTCCAAGTAGAAATTATAAATACAAGAGAAAGTAAAATTATAATTACACCGGCTATAGCAGCTATAAGCCTTATAACATCGGAATTGAAAAGAGAACCCGCAACCGTTCCTACAAAAAACGGAATACACAATAAAAACAACGCCAACGAAGACCATTTTATAAATAACAATGTATTTTCCTGCTGTGTTATTACGTTTGTGTTGGAAATTAAAACTTCCAGGGTAGAATTTATTTCGGCATGGTTTAAAATAAGACCTATAAAACTAATCAGTATAATAACAGCCGAAATACCAACCGCCGTATTTAAAATTTTTTTAAATTCGTTATTCATTTGCCAAAAGTCCCGAGCTTATAAAATAAGCGAAAGTATATAATATATAAAAAAACCGCAAAAGGGATTGACTTGCTCCCCTTTTGCGGTTTTATTATAACAATTAAAAATATTAACGTCAAGCATTTTAAAGAAATTAAAAATAAATATAAAACTTTTGAATATAGTCAAGTAAATGGATTTAAAGTATATTTTAAAACAAAACCGGCACAAAGCATTATCGAACAGATTAAGGCCCTGTCTTCTTCTATTTGCATATAATTTTAATTGATTAAATAATTATTATTTTTATATTTTATATATATTGTAAATATATAGCGTATAATTATTCTACGGTTTTTAACGAAGAAGTCATATCTATTTTCTTAATTTTAAAATGCATTATAATATCAACAATCAATATAAGCGCTATAACGATTAAAGCAGCCGCAAGATAGGAATACCAATTTACGTCTTTAACCGAACCGAAATCCATATATCCGAATATAAACGCCGTAATTCCGTATCCGGCGGGAATACCGAATATAATACCAAAAAATGAACTGATAAATATTTCTCTGAAAATATATCCCGAAACTTCCCAATCGTAATAGCCTAATACTTTTAATGTGGCTAATTCTCTTTTCCTTTCGCCGATATTCATATTGGTTAAATTAAAAATTACCAAAAGACAAAGGACAATTGCAAATATTATTACCACAAAAGATATTAAAGACAAAGAGTTCCCGATATATGACATATCGGTTTCCAGCGTATCGCTGTTGGAAATATCGTAAAGTCCCAAACCCGCAACTATTATAGCAGTGGAACCTGCTACAGAAACTATGGTCATTAAAAGATGTTTAACGTATCTGAATATATTTCTGAATGTGGATTTATATCGGAAAGACAAATGTTTCCAAATAAACGGTATCTTTTCCAAGAAAATTACCCTTCCCGCTTTAGGAGATTTAGGTCTTAAAAGATTTGCCGGCTGACCTTCCATTTCTTTTTTAATCAAAACTGCGGTAACTATGTTTACTACCGCTATCATGGAAATTATTGCTATAATTCCCATAACGGGATTAATGGAAGAAACCATTTCCGACATAAAAAACATTATTCTGAAAGCGGGATAAATGCTGTAAGGCAAGTATACAACACCAATCGCAAAACCTATTGCGGAACCCAAAATACTGCAAAACAGGGAAAAGCCGATATATTTAAAAGCAATTCTCGCATCTCCGTATCCGAGAGTCTGATAACAGCCTATAGCACTTCTTTCTTCTTCTATGAGCCTCGTCATTGTAGTTAAAACCACCAAAGCCGCTACCGCCACGAAAAATATAGGAAATATTAAGGTAATTACGTCGATTTTTTCCGCATAAGATTTTGCTAACGCATAACTTTTATTTTCTTCCAAAGTTAAAAAGTGTAAATCTTCTTCTGCATTTTCTTCCAAAATCGACACGGTTTTATCTACTTCATCTATATATTCATCGGAAAAATAGCTTAATTTATCCGATTTATCTATTGTCAAATAAATATCGGTTGTCGGAAGAGGAAGATTAATGTACTGCGAATCGAAATAAACTATCAACTCGAGATTTTCCTCATTTACTTGGTCGGGTTCTCCTCCGTTATATAATATTAGAGGATTGCCGGCTATTCCCACAACCGTTTTTTCTCCTCCCATAATTTCCATGGTTTCGCCTATGGCTACTTCATCGACGAATTCGGAAGCCCTCTCTACTAAAATCTCATCACCGTTTTCGGGCATACGTCCGTCGGAAAGTTCGATTTTAGAAATTTCCATTTCACTTAACGGAGCAATATAAATTCTGGCATTTTTTTCGTTGATTTCCATACCGTCCATCATCGTCAGAAAAACGCTTTTTGATATATTTTCGTTTTCGGTAATCGCCTTTTTGGTATCTTCGGAAAATCCTGTTGCCGATTCGGTTTTTACTATTATATCCGCAACATCGGTTCTTTTGTAAATACTACCCAAAGATTCCTCGAATTTATGCGAAAGCGTACCCAAACCGGTGATAAAAGTAATGCCCAAAGCTATTATTAAAGTTATGGCGACAAACCTGCCCATATTGTTTTTTACGGTACGAAACACCGTTTTAAAGTATGTTCTCATTACCATTCGAGCTCCTTAACTTCTTTAGGCTCCTTATTTATTTCGGTTTTCGATATAATTCCGTTTCGGATATGAATTACCTTATCGGCCATATCCTTAATAGCGGCATTATGCGTAACGACTATTACCGTTTTTTTGTTTTGGCGGCACATATCCTGCAATAATTGCAATACCGTTTTGCCCGTTTCATAATCAAGCGCACCGGTAGGTTCGTCGCATAACAAAATTTTTGGGTTTTTAGCGATTGCCCTTGCAATGGATACTCTTTGCTGTTCTCCACCCGAAAGCTGCCCGGGAAAGTTCTTCATTCTGTTTTCAAGACCCACGTTTTTCAGCACTTCTTTGGGATCAAAAGCGTCTTTACATAGCTCTACTGCCAGCTCGACATTTTCCAAAGCGGTAAGATTGGGCATTAAATTATAAAATTGAAAAACAAATCCAACGTCGTTACGGCGAAATTCGGTCAAACGTTTTTTATTCAATGCTCCCAAATTAACGCCGTCCACCGACAATATACCTTCCGTTACTATATCCATACCGCCCATTACATTGAGAAGCGTCGTTTTGCCGGCACCGCTTTGGCCGAGAATTACAACAAACTCTCCTTCGTCTATATCAAAATTAACTCCGTTTAAAGCGGTTACCTGCAAATCTCCCGAAACATATCTTTTGATTACGTTTTTTGCTACAACAAATTCTTTTGACATAATACCTCACATAGGTTGACATTATTTATTTTTATTGTTACTATTGTATTATAATTATACATATGTCAAATTTCAAACAACCTACACTATTTAATTATTGAAAAATATAAAGACTTTAGACATTTTTTTAAAAAATGTCTAATTAAAAGGAAATTATGAAAAACAAAAATTCCGATCCGAGAATAAGATATACAAAAAGTTCCCTTGAGCAAGCCTTGATTAAGTTATTATTCGATAAACCTTTAAAAGAAATTACTGTGTGCGAATTATGCAATAAGGCGCAAATCACACGAGGGACTTTCTATAATCATTTTCACGGTGTAAATGATGTTTACGACAGTATAGAAAACGAATTTTTAAATTCGTTGTATTTTAGGTTGGATAAAGTGAAAGCATATGACGTTGACAATGCTTTCTTTAGGGAATTGGTTTTGCTTTTATATAACAATAAGGATTTCTTAAAAATCTTGCTGACGGGAACAGGCAACAGTTCTGTTATTCACAATTTACTAACATACGCCAATAAAAAATTTATTAAAGAATTCGAAGAATTTTATCCCGGCGTGAATAAAAATTTTATAAAAACCATATTTACATTCAACATTAACGGGGCTTTGGGGCTGTTATTGGACTGGGCAAAAGAAGGAATGAAAAAACCTCCCGAAAAAATTGCGGACGAAATTAGTTTCTTCCATAACATAATACTGAAAAAAGCATTTAACTTAAAAGACCAACAAACATAAAATACAAAAAATATTAAAATTCAAATTCCCAAAAAATGAATATTTTTTACAACAAGTTTTTCTATTAATTTGAATAATTATGTTTTTTATTTAATATTTAATTGAATTTAGCTTAATTTCAGGCTGCCTTAAATTATTTTTTGTATTAGCAGCAATGTTTTATCGGCAGAAGCCACCTTTTTTTACATTATATAATATTAAATTAAATTTTGTTAATTTAAAACAGATAAATATTAGGTTCAATTTTAGCCTCTTAACTGTTTTTTTTCTTCCAATCCTTAATAGCTTGCAAACGTTCTTTAAATTTAATTTCCAGCCCTTCGCTTGTGGGATTATAATACTGTTTGTTTTTCAAAGAATCGGGCAGACACTGCATTGCAGACAATTTATCCTTAGTATCGTGAGCATAAATATACCCTTTCCCGTAATTTAAATCTTCCATTAATTTTGTGGGAGCATTTCTTATTATCAAAGGAACAGGTTCTGCCAAAGTGTTTAAGGCATCCTGTTTAGCTGCAAAATATGCTTTATCTATTGCATTTGATTTCGGCGCAAGCGACATATAAATAACCGCTTCGGCAATATTTACGCTACACTCCGGCATCCCTATCATATGACACGCCTGAAAAGCCGCAACGGCAATTTCCATAGCACGAGGGTCTGCCAATCCCACGTCTTCGCTTGCGAACCTTATTACACGCCTTGCAACATAGAGCGGGTCTTCCCCCGATTCCAACATCCTTGCAAGCCAGTATATTGCCGCATCGGGGTCGGAATTTCTCATTGATTTATGTAAAGCCGAAATTATATTATAATGTTCTTCCCCTTTTTTATCGTATAAAAGAGATTTCCTCGAAATGCACTGCTCTAAATTTTCCTCTCTTATAACCGTTTTTTCTCCGTCGAAGTCGCCGTTTAAAACCGCCATTTCGAGGGTGGAAAGAGCGCTTCTCGCATCTCCGTTGGCAAAATTCGCTATTGCTTTTATCATATCGTCGGAAATCTCTATTTTTTCGTTGCCGAAACCTCTCTCGTCTTTTAGCGCCTTTTTTAAAAGTTCACAAAGCTCTTCTGTTTTCAAAGCATTTAAAACAAACACTTTACACCTGGAAAGCAAAGCGCTGTTGACTTCAAATGACGGATTTTCGGTAGTGGCACCTATTAAAATGATACTCCCTTTTTCCACAAAAGGAAGAAAAGCATCTTGCTGGGCTTTGTTAAAGCGGTGAATTTCATCGACAAACAATATGGTTTTTTCCCCGAAACGTCGATTTTTATCTGCCTGTTCCATAACCTGTTTAATTTCTTTTATTCCGCTTACAACCGCCGAAAAATCTATAAAATTAGCTTTTGTTTTATTGGCAATTATTCTGGCAAGAGTGGTTTTTCCCACACCGGGAGGCCCCCAAAAAATCATAGAACTTACATTATCGTTTTCAATGAGTTTTCTTAAAACCTTGCCTTCGCCAAGCAAATGTTTCTGCCCGAAAAAATCATCCAAATCTTGGGGACGAAGTCTTGCCGCAAGCGGCTGACTTTGCGGTTTTTCGAAAAAAGTATTTTGCTGTTCCATGCTCTTACCTCACAAAAATTTTAACTTCTATATAAAAATTCGTATCTTATATACAATTTATATAAATATTTTTAATTTACCCGCTACAGATTTATCCGCTACAGACAAATTAAGTATATAATTAAATTAAAAATTGCTTAATTCTAATCCATTAACTTTAAATTTTTTTATAATTTTACCAAATTTAATGGTATTTTTTTATATCAATGGTATTTTTTATAAAATAATAAAAAATTTAACCGAATAAATTACAAACCAAAAACCAGCAATATCCATAAATGTAAATTAAAAACAGACTAAAAATATATTTTTTATAAATAATAATTGAAAACAAGCAAAATCAAAGGAATTTCTTTTTAATTATAATAGCCGTTTTTATTTATAATATTTTTATCTTACAATTCGGTCAGTTTATTGCAAATTATTTTATACCCCTCATATGGGTCATCAATTTTTATTGTTGCTTGCTCCATAGGACAAATACCGTCTTTTTTTCGATTTATTATATATTCCGTTTCTTGCAAATAGTCAAAATTTATACCGAATAATTCAAATATTTCCTTTGCTCCTTTGCTTATAACGGGAGTAAAAACATATTCGACCTTTAAAAGAACGTATAGTAGTGCCGCCGCCCTGCCTACCACTTTATCTGCCGCCCTGCCTCCGCTTATGCCTTGATTATACCATTCGATAAGAGGCTTTACTCCTCTTTTAAAAGAAACATATTGTTTCCCTTCGCATAATAATACACAGGTATAGCCGTTTTGTAAAAGTTTTTTTAAATCTTCGTTAATGTTTTTCGTCATGACAAAAAAAAGAAGAATTTTTTACTCTGTATATAAATAGGGGAATTAAAACAAGCTGCAGCAATATTCCCGGCAAACCTTTTACAATACTTGTGTAAATGACAAAAAGCGATACGGGCGAATCGAAAAAACAAACTCCCGTTATCATGGCCAATGCACGCATTGCTCTACCAAAAATTTGAACAAGCAAAACATTAACGGTCAAAAACCGACCGTTTGAATTTAAAAGACCGGCCGTTATACCGTAAACGGCAAGTTCGATTATAATATAAGGAAGCATCGTTTCGGTGGGCATATTAGACAACGCATAGCTTATAACGGGACTTAAAAGCCCAGCAGTTGCTCCAGCAAGCGGACCGGCGATAAAACCTGCGGCAATTACCGCTATATGCATAGGAAGGAAAACTTCCCCCAAACTGCTGCCCAAACCGGAAACAATCCCCAGCCAATGGAACAATTCGGGCAATAAGACGGAACTTGCGATTGCAACACAAATAACGGCTAATTTTGCTTTTTGAGAAAGCAAGATTTTATTATTGTATAATTTATTTGATTTTATCATACGAAACTCCTAATTTTTCTTTATTTCGAATTGCAATTGCGCTTCGTTTAAATATTCTCTTATACTAAGATGCTGCGGACATGCACTTTCGCATTTGCCGCATTTAATGCAATCGGAAGCTTTTCCCTTGTTTTGAGTATGAATGTTATATCTCCAACTGCTGTCTACATTTGTATATCTTTTTTGAAAATTTAAATCCACAAGAATTTCCGGTATGGGAATGTTTTTCACACAATTAGGAACGCAATATTTGCAAGCGGTACACGGTATCGTTTCCAAAGAATCGAACACTTTTTTTACTTTGTTTATCGCATCTGATTCCTCTTTTGTAAGAGGCTTTACATCCTTCATAAAGGATAAATTATCCCTCATTTGCTCTATATTACTCATTCCGGAAAGAATCATAATTACATTGGAAAAATTTGCAGCAAACCTTAGAGCGTAACTTGCATAACTGCCCCCTTTTAATTGGTCAAAAATTTTTTCCGCCTTTTTTGGCAAATTAGCCAAAATACCGCCTTTTACCGGTTCCATTACAATGACGGGCTTATTGTGCTTTAAACATACTTCGTAACACGCTCTGCTTTGAATTTCCGCACTGTCGTAGTCTTCGTAGTTAAATTGAATTTGAACTATTTCAATTTGGGGATATGTAGTAAGAATATCATCCAAAATCTGCCATGAATCGTGAAAAGACAAGCCGACGTGTTTTACTTTTCCCTCTTCTTTTAATTTAAATGCTGTTTCGTAAGCTTTGCATTTTTTATATTTTTCGAAAAATTGTTTGTTTTGTGCGTGCATTAAATAAAAATCGAAATATTCAACTCCGCATAATTCTAATTGTCTTTCGAAAAAAGGACGTATTTCATCTTCCGAATTAAAAAAATCGTTGGTAAGTTTATTTACTAATAAAAAAGTATTTCTCGGGTGTCTTTTTACAAGACAGTCTCTAATTGCAGTTTCACTCTTGCCTTCTATATAACCGTGTGCCGTATCGAAATAATTGAAGCCTGCAGCAAGAAAAGCGTCCACCATTTCGCAAAATTGCGGATAATCCACTTCATTACCTTTCATTGGCAGTCTCATACAACCGAACCCAAATCTTTCTTTAATTTCGGGAAAAATTTTTGTCATAGATTTTCCTCCTCGGTTTTTCTTTTTTATTTTACCACACCGCTAACGCATTGTAAAGG
>CASEPJ010000037.1 GCA_949289715.1 uncultured Clostridia bacterium | reverse complement strand
TTTTTAGCTCTTGTTATCGCTACGTTTATTAATTCGTAATTATCCTTTATCCATTCAAAAGTTTTCTTGCTTGTTTTATAAGAAATATTACTTTTGTTAATAAATGCAAATAAAAGCTAACGCTGACATTGCTTTAATTTTTAATAAATAAAAATTTGTTTGTTAAACAATTATTTGATTAACTTTATTCAAAAATATTTTTATTGGAATTTTAAAAAAATTGAATATTTTTATTTAACTAATGTTTTTTATTTTTATTACGATAAAATTTAATGGGAACTCTCTTTCTGTAAGCATAACTTTTTTGATTATTTTGTCTTGTTTTATATAATTTTAATAATTTTGCTTTATCTACTTTCAATTCGGGAAATTGACCTATCATTTTTTTGAACTCATTGAAAGAATAACATTTTATCTTATTCTTCTTTTCTAAAAAATACAAATTTTGCCTTAAATATTTGTCCTGAGTTTCAGGATATACGTAAACCGACGCACTGTCGTATTTTTCGCTTTTAATACCGCCCATTTGATAAATTTTATCCAACATTCTTAAAGTATCGTCGCAGTCGGCAATTAGAATTTCCTCCTCCAAATATATTTTTTTGCCGGAGAGAAAACTGTCGGCTGCTTCGTTAGCTTTGCGAAGATTGATAAATTCTTTGATTATTCTCTTTTTTATTGTAGCTGAAGAATAATTTATTTCTCCCGTGAGCCGGTTAGTCAAACATTTTTTTATTTGAAGTTTATCCGCTTTACCGGGTAAAATTTCGTAATCCAACATAATTTCTGAAAAAGTTTTACCGGTATTATCTAATACATATTTTAAAATAAATAGCGTAGCTTTTGCATCTTCGTCGGAACGGTGAGCCAATAAATTAATATTGCAATCGTTGGCGGCTTTTTTTAAACCTATCGAATTGGCACTGTTACGGTAAATATCATAAATACACTGTACATCAACAAATTTATAGTCTATATAAGGTAATTTATAAGAACGGCAAGCGTCGTCCAAATATAAAACGTCGTTTAAAACGGAATAACCCAAAATCACTACATCTTGAGATAAAAGATTTCTTATTTTTTTATATACCGAAGGAAATTTGGGTGCGTTTCTGAAAGTTTCTTCCGAGTAACGTAATTTTTCCGCCACTTTTTTTTCGAATTTTTTGGGTCGGGGATTTATTAATATATCCTTTTTATCTAAAATGTTAAAGTTTTCATCAGATAAACAATAGCCGAAACTACACATTCCTCCCGAGTCGATTCGTCCGTCGCAGCTTTCTATATCAAAACTTAAAAATTTCATTTTATAATCCTTTTGCAGTTAATTAAACGCTTTTTTCAATTGTTTTCTAAGTCTTACGGCAAATACGGCTATTAAAGCGCCTACAATCAACGCCCCTGCAAAAAAACATATTGCCATAATATACATTCCCGTAAAAAAAGTTATATTTTCACCGTAAAGCAAGGGGGCTTGTGCACCTTTTATAAAACTTCCTATTACAGCATATACAAAATAAATTTCCGTAAGCGATAAAACGGTTAAAATCAGCAAATAAATTTTTTTACGCATGATTATTCTCCTTTAAAATATACTCCATTGTCGAATTTTCCGAAATATAAAATACCTTATTAGAAGTTTTTACGGCTTTATTTGTCTTTACTTTTTCAAATTCCGATAAATTTTCCTTTAATTTCAAAGGTGAATAAATTAGAGGCGTATCGAGCATATCGCTTTTATCTGCCACACAATTCCATAAATTGACGGCAAACCAGGAACAATTTTTTAAAGGCGTCCATAAATCGTTTGCCGATATAAAATTTTTAATTTTTTCAATTTGATTTAACGATATCTTTTTTTCAATCGATTGCCTTCCGTAATATTTGTTAAAATCGGCTATGTAATTGGACTCTACGTTATACCAAACTCCAAAATGCTGCGCTATACTCCAAGTTCCTACCGTTATTTCTTCATCGGGATTAACAATAATACCTATATCTAAAACTTCTTCGGAAATATTTTTTATGCCTATAAAAGCATGTCCTAGATTAATAATACCGAAATCGCTCTCCGGCTTTCCGTCAAACGTGTAAATGGTCAGCTCTGCTACACAATCATTAGCATCGACCGTTTTCTTTGACGGCTCGCCATTTACTTGCTGATTACAGCCCGAATAAACAAAAGCAGAAAATAGAATAATTAAAGAAAACAGAATACATTTTATTTTTTTCATATAAATATTATAGCATAAAAATATTTACTATACAAGACATTTACATTTAACTTTTTACCGCATTCGCATTGTTCTTTAATAAAACATATTCTTATAATCAAATATTTTATAAAAATATAAAAATATCATCAAAAAACGAGCTATTGAAGAACAATCAAAATATTTCTTAAAAGTTATTTAAATCTATATAAAAAAGTTAATTTTATATAAATAATAAAATCCATTTTAAGCTATATAAATTTTTAATAAATTGAAAAAATGACTATTTTAAATAAACAGCAATATAATCAGCAAATTACAATACTTTGTTTGGCGTTTTTTAATCAGTAAATTTCTCTAAAAACAGTTAAAACTTGTCAATATTTAATTAACAAATTAAAAGAAACAAGCCGGCTAATGCCGGCTTGTTTTAATAAGTACGATATTAAAAAGAGTTATTTGCAGGAATTTTTGCATCCGCCGTTACCAAAACAGCCACAGCAGCAAAGTAACAACAGAATAAGTACTATACAGCTACAATTTCCGCCGCCGATATTAACGCCGCCGCAATCTCCGCAGCAAAATAATAATATAAGGATTAATATCCAGAGAGTGCAATCGCAATTGCCGCCCGATCCGAATCCGGAACCGAAAAAGTTATTCATATTAACGCCTCCTTTCATATTTGGTAAATTGTTTACCTATATTTCACAATACGTTTTTAAACAAAAAAAGGTTACACAAATTTTATATTTTACTTAATAATATATTTTTTTTAAAATTTTAAATAAAATTGAAAATAATTGTAAAAATATTTTCTATATGTTATAATATAAAAAAATTAAGGAGATAAAAAATGGTTAAAAAAGCGGTAATCCCTGTAGCGGGACTAGGCACAAGAATGCTGCCTGCTTCTAAAGCAATACCTAAATGTATGTTGCCCCTTTATAATTTGCCGATAATTCATTATATAGTAAAAGAATTAAAGGATGCCGGAATAGAAGAAATTTGCATTATAACAAATCCCAATGACAAAAGCGTTAAAAATTATTTCAGTTTAAATGATAAATTAACAAGAACTTTGAAAAAACAAAACAAATACATATTGTTAAATACCGTTACCGATTTAATGGACGGACTTAAAATACATTTCATACCGCAATTGAAACCAGCAGGTCTTGCAGACGCTCTCTATTGTGCACGCCCCTATATTGATTCTCCCTTTATTTTAGCCACGGGGGACGATATTTTCGAGCTGAATGTTTCAAAGCAACTTATAGATTCTTTTGAAAACGGAATGGATGCCGTTTTGGCAACAAGACTTGTCGAAAAGGAGGAAACCAGACTTTACGGAATAGCTACCACCATTCCTTATAAAAAAGGTCTTTCTAAAATTACCGATTTAGTCGAAAAACCTCAATTTGAAGTTAATCCTCCCCTTGCCGTATCGGGAAGATACCTTTTAAATGCAAACATATTCGAAAAAATAGAAAATCTGCCCGCAGAACCCGAAAAAATGTTAACCGATGCAATAGCATCCTATAGTAACGCATACGCAATGCAGCTTAAAGGCTATGCCTTCGATACAGGTAATTTTATTGGTTATGCGGAAGCGTTCAATTACTTTACAAAATTAAACCAAAAAATTTAAAAGCCCTTAAAATATAAAATAAAAATATTTTAATAGGTTATACAAAAATCCGCATAAAAAATTAATAAAGGTGAATTATGAGTTTAAGATTTTTCAATGCCTCTTATCTGAACGAAAATTTCGACCTTATTACAGACGCCGAAATTATAGTTTGCGAAGATATTATAAAATACGCAGGCAAAAGAAAGATTAAAGGAACGTTTGAAAGAGAAATCGATTTAACCGGCAAACTTGTTTTGCCGGGTTTTATTAATACTCACAATCACTCTCCCCTCTCTCTTTTAAAAGGTGCGGCAGAAAATCTTTCCCTATTCGATTGGCTGCATAATGCGATTTTCCCTGCAGAGAAAAAATTTACCGAAGAACATATTTATTGGGGGTGCCTTCTTTCCGTTGCGGAATCTTTAAAACACGGAATAACCTGCACGGGAGATATGTATTTTTATCCCGAAATTCTTGCAAACGTTTATGCTTCGAACAATATAACTGCGGTAATATTGGGAACCGCCAACGACGGATACAGCTCTGCAGACGAACAAGCTCAACTCTATAAAAAAATAAATTATAAAACGGTAAGTTTCATTCCGGGAATTCATGCGCCTTATTCCTGTTCCGAAAAACTTTTATCGGATTTTTCGGATATGGTTTCAAATTTAAAATGTCTTATTAATTGTCATCTGGCGGAAACTTTGGACGAGGTCGGGGAATGTACCGTCAAACATCAAGACAAAACACCCGCAATGTATCTTTATTCTTTAGGGCTTTTCGATTACGGAGGTATTGCCGCACACTGCGTTCATGTAGACAAAGAGGACATCAAACTTCTTAAAAACTGCAATGTATCAGTATCTCATAATCCTTCGAGTAATTTAAAGTTAATAAGCGGTATCGCTCCCGTTTATACAATGCTGTTAAACGGCGTTAACGTATGTCTAGGATCGGACAGTGCCGCATCCAACAATTCTATTGACATTATGAAAGAAATGTATCTTGCCGCCTTACTGCAGAAACAGTTTTTTAATAATCCCGATGCCGTTACTACAAAACAAGCTTTATCTATGTCCACCATCAACGGAGCTAAAGCATTGTGTTTAAAAAATACGGGATTAATAAAGGAAGGTTACAAAGCCGATCTTTGTATTTTAAATTTAAAATGCCCCGAGGCACTGCCTTCTTTTAACATTTTAAACAAATTGGTCTATTCGATGAACTCATCAAACGTTGATTATACTGTTTGCAACGGAAAAATTCTTTATGAAAAAGGAAATTACCGCTTAAACGAAGATATAGACACTATTTTAAACAAAGCAAATATGTTAGCTCAAAAACTTATATAAACGATTTTTGCGAATTTCTCGATTATTTTTTGTAATAGTTTTTAAATAATTTAAAATTTTATTTTAATTTTAAAATTTTTGTTATCTTAAACTCGCATAAAAATTTTAAAAAAAACGCATTTTACTTGACAAAATACGGTTTTTAATTTATATTATAATAAATATAAGCAAAAATTAAGAATATTTAATAATATTATTAAATTATCTATCGTTTAAATAATAAATGCGTTATAAAGCAAAACAGTCCGGTTTTATTTTTTCGTTACAGAGAAGGAGCAATTGCTGAGAGTTCCTGCGGAAAATAGAACTACGGTATCGCTTGCATAGCAGCGGGACAGAATTTTAAGTAAGTTCCGACGGGGGTTTACCGTTAAAAAAACAATATATGGCAGTATATTTACGGTGGTTGAAACTCGAAGTTTTCCGTAACTTTGAGTTTTTTTAATATCTAATAAAAAAAGCAAATAACCTTTTGGAGGATAATATGTTTAAAAAAGCAGACACGAGTTTGGATTTTTGCTCGAGAGAAAAAGATGTTCTGAAATTCTGGCAGGACAATAAAATTTTTGAAAAATCCTGCAAACTGAATGCAGATAGCGGAAAAAATTTCACTTTTTACGACGGACCGCCCACAGCAAACGGCAAGCCGCATATAGGACATATTTTAACTCGTGTAATGAAGGATATAATTCCTCGTTACAAAGTAATGAAAGGCTATTATGTAATAAGAAAAGCCGGTTGGGACACACACGGGCTGCCTGTAGAATTGGAAGTTGAAAAACTTTTAAAATTGGACGGTAAGCAAGACATAGAAAAATACGGTATCGAGCCTTTTATAAACAAATGCAAAGAATCGGTTTGGAAATATACATCGGAATGGAAAAAAATGTCCGACAGGGTAGGTTTTTGGGTTGACATGGACCACCCTTATATAACTTATGAGGACACTTATATAGAATCGGTATGGTGGGCTATAAAACAGATATACGAAAAAGGCTTGCTTTATAAGGGGCATAAAATCGTTCCCTATTGCCCTCGCTGCGGCACCGCCCTTTCGAGCCACGAGGTTGCTCAAGGTTACAAGGACGTTAAAGAAAAATCGGTATTCGTTAAATTTTATTTGAAAAACGAAGAAAATACCTGCTTTTTGGCATGGACTACCACCCCGTGGACTTTGCCATCAAACGTTGCCCTCTGTTTAAATCCCGATGAAAATTATGCAAAAATAAAAGCCGACGGAGAATTTTATATTCTTGCCGAAGCTCTTGTGCCTAACCTTTTCAGCGAATATGAAATTATAGACGTTAAAAAGGGAAAAGATTACGAATTTACGCCTTATATTCCCTTATTCGATTACGTCTACGAAGAATATAAAGACAAAGCATGGTATGCCACATGCGATAATTATGTAACTTTGACCGACGGCAGCGGAATAGTTCATATTGCACCGGCGTTCGGTGAAGACGACGCAAATGTGGGAAGAAGATATAAACTGCCCTTTGTTCAACTTGTGGACGAAAGAGGAAAATTCCGACCAGAAGCTAAAGATTACGCAGGTGTATTCGTAAAAGACGCAGATAAAACCATTATAGCCGATTTAAAAGCAAAAAATCTGCTTTTTAAAGAAATGCTTTACGAGCATAGCTATCCGTTCTGCTGGAGATGCGACACTCCCCTTCTTTATTACGCAAGAAGCAGCTGGTTTATCAAAATGACAGAAGTTAAAAAACAACTGCTCGAAAACAACAATTCTGTAAATTGGATGCCCGAAACCATAAAAACGGGAAGAATGGGTAACTTTTTGGAAAACGTTATAGATTGGGGACTTTCAAGGGAACGTTATTGGGGTACCCCGCTGCCTGTATGGGTATGCGATAAATGCGGCAAAATTCATGTAATGGGTTCCAAAAAAGAATTGAAAGATTTATGCAATATCAAAGGCGATATAGAATTACACCGCCCCTATATAGACGCACCTACCTTTAAATGTGAATGCGGCGGCACATATAAAAGAACACCAGAAGTAATAGACTGTTGGTTCGACAGCGGTTCAATGCCTTTTGCTCAATGGCATTATCCCTTTGAAAATGCAGAAATTTTCGAAAAAAATTTCCCTGCAGATTTTATCAGCGAAGCGGTAGACCAAACAAGAGGTTGGTTTTACACATTACTTGCCATTTCGACATTGCTCTTTAACAAATCTCCCTTCAAAAACTGTATAGTTTTAGGGCACGTAAACGATAAAGACGGCATTAAGATGAGTAAGCACAAAGGAAACGTAGTTGATCCTTTCAGCGTATTGGACGTTCAGGGAGCCGATGCTGTCAGATGGTATTTCTACACTTCCTCCGCTCCGTGGCTGCCTTCCAGATTTTACGGAGAAGCAGTAAGCGAAGCGCAAAGAAAATATATGGGTACGTTATGGAATACTTATGCATTCTTTACCCTATATGCCGAAATCGATAATTTCAATCCTTCTCTTTACAATATTTCCGACTGTAAGCTCACCTTGCTCGACAAATGGATTTTAAGCGGTTTAAATACCCTCATCAAAACGGTAGACGAAGGTTTAAACGAATATAAAATTACCGAAAGCGCAAGAGCAATTCAAAATTTTACCGACGATTTATCAAATTGGTATGTAAGACGTTCCAGAGAGCGTTTCTGGGGAAGCGGCATGGGCGACGATAAAATTGCGGCATATATGACTTTATACACCGTACTCGTAACGTTAAGTAAACTTACCGCTCCTTTCACCCCGTTTATAGCAGAAGAAATGTATCAGAATTTGGTTAGAAATATTTTCAAAGACGCTCCCGAATCGGTGCACTTTAACAGATTCCCCGAATACGACCCTTCTGCAATAGACAAAGAGTTGGAAAAAGGAATGAAAAAAGTATTAGACATAGTAGTTTTGGGACGTGCCGTAAGAAATACGGCTAACATAAAAAACAGGCAACCTCTTTCTGCCATTTATGTTAAAGATACGGAAAACGTAATACTTTCGCAGGAATTGAATGAATTAATAAAAGACGAATTGAACATCAAAAATTACTTCGTGGTCGATAATTTGGATAAATTCATCAGTTACGATTTAAAACCTCAAATGAAGACTCTGGGACCTAAATACGGCTCGCTCTTACCAAAAATCAGAGATTATCTTATCAATGCCGAAAATACTTCCGAAATTGTAAAATGCGTTGAAACAGGCACTTATGATTTTGAAATAGACAATACAAAAATAGAACTTTCTAAAGATGATCTTTTGATTGCACCAAAAAATCTGGAAGGTTTTTCTGCTCAAAGCGACAATATTTTAACCGTAATTTTGGACACGAATCTTACAGAAGACTTAATAAAAGAAGGAATAATAAGAGAAATCGTATCCAAAATTCAAACAATGAGAAAGGAAGCGGGGTTTGAAGTTATGGACAGAATAGAAATCGGCTTTAAATCGGAAAAACTCGCAAAAACCGTAAACGAAGGCAAAAACGCAATTTTGTCGGATGTACTTGCAAACTCCGTAGAAGAAAACAAACTTGACGGTTATATTAAAGAATGGGATATTAACGGAGCATCCATTACCCTCTCCGTAAAAAAATCATAATGAAAATAAATACCGATTGGAAAGATTACGAAATAATAGCAACCGGCAACGGAGAAAAACTGGAAAGATGGAAAGACGTATATCTACTCCGCCCCGACCCGCAAGTTATATGGCCCCAGCAAATCGACCTTAGTAAATTTCCCGAATTAAATGCTCGCTATATAAGAAGCAACGAAGGCGGCGGCAGATGGGAAATTTACCGTCCTGTAAAAGATTTCAATGTTTCTTGGAGAGATTTAACTTTTTCGGTTAAATTAATGGGATTCAAACACACCGGAATTTTCCCCGAACAAGCCGTAAATTGGGACTTTACAGCCAATTTGGTTAAAAACGCCAAAAGAGAAATTAAAGTTTTAAATCTGTTTGCATATACGGGAGCGGCTTCCGTCGCATTATCCAAAGCCGGCGCTAAGGTTTGTCATGTGGACAGTGCCAAAGGAATGGTTGAACGGGCAAAATTGAATGCTGCTCTATCAAAAGTGGATAATATACGTTTTATAATAGACGATTGCAAAAAATTCGTAACAAGAGAAATAAAAAGAGGTAATAAATACGATGCCGTTATAATGGACCCTCCAAGTTACGGCAGAGGTCCTTCGGGAGAAACGTGGAAAATCGAAACCGATTTATTTCCACTTGTTAAACTTTGCACAAATTTATTATCCGACAACCCTCTTTTCTTTTTAATAAACAGCTATACAACCGGTTTACAGCCGGGAGTTTTGAAAAATATTCTTTCTCTCGTTTTAAAGGACGGGAATATCGAGGCCTACGAAGTAGGTCTGCCTACCAAAGAGGGAATTGCGCTCCCTTGCGGAGCCAGCGGAATTTTTTACCGTAATTAACCAAAATACAAAATAACTAATCAAAGGAAAAAATTATGTTAAACGTATTATACGAAGATAATCATATAATAGTGGTCATAAAACCTCAAAACATACCCTCTCAAGAAGACAGCTCCGGCGATAAGGATATGCTTACGACGGTAAAAGAATATATA
>CASEPJ010000036.1 GCA_949289715.1 uncultured Clostridia bacterium | reverse complement strand
TACATTTAATTTAAAATTTTTAATAAAACATTATTTTTTTAACTATTAAACAAAACAATATATTTTTTAATTAAATGTATATAATTAACTAAGATTTTTATTTTTCTTACTCTTCTTTTTCAAAAGTCAATAATTGTTCAAGTCTTTTTAAAACTTCATCTTTACCCGTCTTTTTCTGCGAAGAAACGCAAATAATATTACCCTCCGCTATTTTTAACGACGCTGCTATTTCTCTTTTGGCGTTAATTAATTGCAGTCTGCTCAATTTATCGCATTTTGTTGCTATTACGGTAAAAGGAATCCCCGATTCATGCAAATAATTTATCATAGTTAAATCATCCGATGAGGGATTATGTCTTATATCTATTAAATGAAAAACGTTAACGATATTTTTAGAATAATTAATATACCCCTCTATCAATGCCGCCCACTTGCGTTTTTCGTCTTTAGATACGGAGGCAAAACCAAAACCGGGTAAATCCACAAAAAGAAAAGATTTATTAAATAAAAACAAATTGATTAGCCTGGTTCTGCCTGGAGCGGCAGAAGTCCTTGCGAGTTTTGAATTATTCGCTATATAATTGATAAAACTAGATTTACCCACATTACTTCTGCCGGCAATTAAAATTTCAGGCATATAGGTATCATAAAAATCTTTAGATGAAGCTAAAGATTTTACGAATTCTGCATTTTTAATAATCATTATTTTTTACCTTTTTTGTCGTTTATGAAAAAGCAATTTCAAATACTTCGTTTATTTTCGATACGGGTATTATTTTTATCCCGTCTTTGACTTTTTGAGGTAATTCTTCTAAATCTTTTTCGTTGCCTTTCGGAATTATTACAGTTTTAATTCCCGCCCTTAAAGCAGCAAGAGTTTTTTCTCTCAATCCGCCGATGGCAAGTACTCTGCCTCGCAGAGTAATTTCACCCGTCATAGCAACATCGTTTTTAACAGGTTTAGAAGTAAAAGCCGATAAAATAGCGGTAGCTAAAGTTATCCCTGCAGAAGGTCCGTCTTTTTTTATGGCACCTTCCGGTACATGAATATGAAGATTTGTTTTGGAGAAAACATCGGGATTGATATTATATTTTTCCGCATTTGCCTTTACATAACTTAATGCTGTTTTAGCGGATTCCTGCATTACATCCCCTAACTGACCGGTTATGGTAATTTCCCCTTCACCTTTCATTAAAATAACTTCTATGTCTAATGTTTGTCCGCCAAAAGCCGTCCACGCAAGACCTGTCACAACGCCGGCTTCGTCGGGAAGAATGTCGTTGTCTTCTTTGAAATATTGAACCGGACCTAAAAATTCTTTTATTTCGTCTTGAGTAATTTTTATATGCGCATTATTCGAATTTATATTTTCTGTAAGAATTTTTTTTGCGCATTTTCTTGCAATTGTGGCAAGCTCTCTTTCCAATCCTCTCACTCCGCTTTCCCTTGTATATCCGTTGATAATAAAAGCCAAAGTCTTATCGTCTATATCGATGGTATTTTGTTTTAAACCGTTTTCCTTTTCCTGTCTAGAAATTATATAATGTTTTGCAATTTCTATTTTTTCATCCTCGGTATAACCCGATAAATGAATAATTTCCATTCTGTCAAAAAGCGGTTCAGGAATGGTATCTACAGAATTGGCTGTAGTTATAAACATAACGTCTTTCATGTCAAAGGGCAATTCTATAAAATGATCCCTAAAATTACTGTTCTGATGTGGATCAAGTAATTCCAAAAGTGCGGAGGCAGGATCGCCTCTATAATTATGCGTAAGTTTATCTATTTCGTCCAATAAAATCACGGGATTATTAACACCGGCTTCTTTTAATGCGTACATAATTCGACCGGGAGCAGCGCCTACATATGTTCTTCTGTGCCCTCTTATATCAGCCTCATCGCTTACTCCGCCAAGACTTATTCTGACAAATTTTCTGTTAAGTGCTCTGGCTATAGAATGTGCAACTGATGTTTTTCCCGTTCCCGGAGGGCCTACAAAGCATAAAATAGTACCTTTTGTATTTTTACTTAATTTCATTACGGCAATATGTTCTAAAATTCTTTCCTTAACTTTATCGAGTCCGTAATGGTCTTCATTTAAAATACGTTCGGCTTTTTGTAAATTATAGGAAGTTCTACCCGCCTTTTTCCAAGGTAAATCCAATAGCCAGTCCAAATAATTCCTAATCATCGCATTTTCAGGAGATGATATGGGAATAGCAGCCAAACGTTCGGTTTCCTTTAGTGCTTTATCTCTTACATCCTTAGGAAGTTTGGCTTTATTTATTTTATCTTTTAACTCATCGGCTTCACTAATGCCTCCGCCTAATTCTTCATTAATTGCTTTTATCTGCTCTCTTAAATAAACTTCTTTATTAGCCTTATTTATCTGATCGCGAACTTTGTTAGCGATAATGCTTTCTAATTTTAAAAATTCACATTCTTTAGCTGCAGCACTAAGCAAAATTTCGAGCTGTTCGTCGAGTGCCGGCGAAGACAGTACGGATAGTTTTGTATTTTCGTCTTTAATCGCCACGGCGGAAAATGTATAAATAAAATTTTCGGTATTGTTATTTATTTCATTGGCATAATCGACTTTTTTTAATCCGTTAAAATCGTTTACAGGATTCGTTTTCTGAACCAGTTTAATATATTCATCGGTGATTTTAATCATTTCCCTCTTTAAAACTTCAAATTTGACATCGTCTTTTACGAATGTATTAAACGGAATATGATATGCCGAAAAATAAGGGTCAATTGAAGTATAATTCACTATTTTAACCCTTGATTCCACCGTTACATAAACCCTTAATATGTTATTTGCTGTTTTAAAAACTTGTTTTATTTTGGCAACTACTCCAACGGAACTTAAATTCTTCACATCGGGCTGAAGCTCCTCCGGATTCAATTGACTAACCAATAAAACCTGACCGTCGTGTTCCGCAGCGGCAGATAAAGCCGCTTTCGAATTGTCTCTTCCTACATCGAAAGTAGCCGATTGGAAAGGAAACAGCGTTAAGCCCCTCATAGCTACCAAAGGTAAAATATAATTTATATTTTCCATAGTATTTTCGAGTTCCTTCTCGTTTTTTAAGATATAAAAAGGCGGCAAATACCGCCTTCATCAATTTAAAATCATTAAGCGTATATTTTAATGGGCTCGCAGACTTTATTAATTACATCTGCGGTAATTTTCACTTTTTTCAAATCCTTTTCTGTAGGGATTTCATACATTACATCAAGCATTACATCCTCCAAAATCGCTCTTAAACCTCTTGCGCCCGTATTTAATTCTATAGCTTTTTTTGCAACCGCATTTATGGCACCGTCTTCAAATTCGAGCTCTACGTTATCCAGCCCGAACAGTCTGACATATTGTTTTGTCAAAGCATTTTTGGGATTTGTTAAAATACTGACTAAAGCATTTTCGTCCAAAGAATTCAAAGCGACTATAATCGGTATTCTGCCTACAAATTCCGGTATAATGCCGTACTTTATCAAATCGTGCGGCGTTACCTGTTTTAAATATTTTTCAATTTGTTCGTCTTCTTTAGTTTTTACTTCCGAACCGAACCCGAGACTGGAACTTTCCATTCTCTTTTGAATAATTTTTTCGAGTCCCACAAAGGCTCCGCCGAAAATAAATAAAATGTTAGTAGTATCTATAGGAATACATTCCTGTTGAGGATGCTTTCTTCCCCCCATAGGAGGAACGTTTGCTTGCGTGCCTTCTATTATTTTTAATAATGCCTGCTGAACTCCTTCCCCTGAAACATCTCTCGTTATCGAAACGTTTTCGGTCTTTTTGGCGATTTTGTCTATTTCATCAATATAAATAATACCTTTTTCTGCTTTTGCAACATTATAATCGGCATTCTTAATCAATTTAAGTAATATATTTTCCACATCTTCACCGACGTAACCTGCTTCGGTAAGTGTGGTAGCATCTGCCACAGCAAAAGGAACATTTAAAATTTTTGCAAGAGTTTTTGCCAACAAAGTTTTACCCGACCCGGTAGGTCCGAGCATTAAAATATTGCTTTTTTCGATTTCCGGCTCATCGTCGCCGGTTTTAGAAGAATTGAGAGAGTTAATTCTTTTATAATGATTATAGACGGCAACCGACAAAACTTTTTTTGCTTCTTCCTGCCCGACTATATATTGGTCCAACCTTTTATGAATTTCCGAAGGCGGAAGCAAATTGATATCGCATATATCCGCTTCCGCTTCCTCAGCCTCTATAACGCTCATGCAAATATTTATGCACACATCGCAAATATAGGTTCCGTTAGGTGAAGAAACCAATCTTTTAACTTCGCTTTCGGGTCTGCCGCAAAAAGAACAACATACCTCTTCTTTTTCATTTTTCATTTAAATACCTCGTTATCTGTTATAAAATATACTATCAATCAACCCGTAATCACGAGCTTCCTCCGAGGACATAAAATTATCTCTGTCTGTATCTTTTTCAATAATTTCAAGCGGTTGGCCGGAAGCCTCGCTTAAAATCTTATTTAATTTTTCTCTCGTTTTTAAAATATGTTTTGCATGGATAGCAATGTCACTTGCCTGACCTTCCGTACCGCCAAGAGGTTGGTGAATCATAATTTCGCTGTTAGGCAAAGCATATCTTTTTCCTTTTGTACCGCTGCATAAAATAACCGCAGCCATAGAAGCGGCAAGCCCAACACAGATAGTTTTAACATCGCAGGAAATATAATTCATAGTATCGTAAATAGCCATTCCTGCCGAAACACTGCCCCCCGGACTGTTAATGTAAAGCATAATTTCCTTTTTGGGGTCAACACTTTCCAAATAAATTAACTGAGCAACAATACAATTTGCCATAGCGTCGTCAATCGCTCCCGAAAGAAATATAATTCTGTCTTCCAAAAGACGTGAATATATATCGTAGGAACGTTCGCCTTTACCGGTTTGTTCGACAACCATAGGCAACAAATAATTACTAATCATAATAATCTCCTTTCGGTCAACATAGATTTTTAACAAATCTTGTTTTGAAAATACATAAGTTTTAAAATTATTTTTTTATTCCAATATATTATTTTCTTTTATAAATTTCAACAATTTTTCCAAAACAACCTGATCTTTATAGTAAGCTATATGTCTTTCGGTTAAAGATTTTTTAAAATCTGAAACATCTTTGTTATTTTTTGCGGCTGTTTCCACATATAATTTTTCCAAAGATTCGTCATCACATTCTATTTTCTCTGCTTTTAATATAGCTTCCGTAACAAGTCTGGTTTTAACTGCCCTTAAAGCATCTTCTCTTCTGTCTTTTTTAAAATCGTCTTCGGTGATATTTAAATATTTAAAATAATCATCCAATTTAAGTCCCTGATACATAAGTCTGTATTCGAAATCTCTTAACATTGCGTCGAGTTCGTCATTGACCATACATTCGGGAATATCGACTTTGGCATTCGCAACAATGGCGTCCATCAATTTGTTTTCGTTTTCTGTTTCGGCACGTTTTGTGGATTCTTCTTTTAATTTGTTTTCGATATCCTTTTTATAATCTTCTAAAGTATCAAATTCACTAACATCTTTGGCAAAATCGTCGTCAAGATTAGGAAGTTCCCTTGTTTTTATTTCGTTTACCGTAATATTGAAAACAGCATCCTTACCTTTTAAATTTTCGGCATGATAATTATCGGGGAATTTTACGGTAATATCAAAATTCTCACCTATATTTTTTCCTATAATCTGGTCTTCGAAACCGGGGATAAAAGAACCGCTACCTATTTCCAATGACTGATTTTTAGCCGTACCGCCTTCAAATTTCACTCCGTCCACAGAACCGCTGTAATCCAAATTAATCATATCTCCTTTTTGAACAGCCCTGTCTGTAACATCGATAAATCTTGCTCCTCTTTCTCTTGCTTTTTCAAGTTCTTCTTCTACTTCTTTTTCTGTTACGGGATAGTCGGATTTTTTCACTTTTATTCCCGTATATGCACCCAATTCTACTTCCGGTTTTAATATCACGGTAGCCGTAAAACTAATTCCTTTTTTATCTATTGAAGAAATATCTATTTCCGGTCTGTCAACAGGTTCTGCCCATGTCTCTTTTTCCAAAGCTTCAGTGTAATATTTGGGGAAATTATCGTTAAAAGCATCTTCAAAGAAAAGACCTTCGCCATAATAACGCTCTAATATTTTTCTCGGAACATGACCTTTTCTGAATCCGTCCAATGCGTATTTACCTTTATTTTTCTCGTATGCACTGTTAATATTTTCTTCCCATTCTGCGGCAGTTAATTTAAAAGAAAATTTAGCTTTTTTGCCGTCTTCGATTTTTTCAACTGTGTATTTCATGACAGTCCTCCAACATAATATATACTTTATAAGTCTATCATAAAATCAATATATTGTAAACAATTTTCCATATAATAAATTTAAATTTTCTATTTTTAAAAGATTATCTAAAAGGAAAACGTTATCGTTTGCAAACATTTTTTTAATAAAAAATGTTTTATATAGACGCAAAAATAACTAATAATATAATATGATTTACCTTATTAAATTAATATTACTCTGCATTAAATATTTTATTATTGCCTTAACAAAAAAATTAATTTACTAGCTTTTGTCTTTTTAATAAAGTAATATTTCTATTTTTAATCTTTTTTATTTTTAAATTAATTTAATGCATATTTAATTTTTTTTAGGATATTTATAAACAAATGAGTTATCCGTAACATTTGAAAAAATAAAAAGTT
>CASEPJ010000035.1 GCA_949289715.1 uncultured Clostridia bacterium | reverse complement strand
TTCTCCAACTATATAAACAGCGATATGGAACCAAGCGACGTACGCTCAATGTGCTGCCGTTTGCGTTTGGATTTAAGGGAACTTAGAAAAAAATCGGGCGGATTTTTCGGCAGCGGCGAAAGCACGGGTTCGGTGGGAGTTGTTACCATTAATATGCCCAGAATTGCTTATTTATCCAAAAACGAAGACGAATTTTATAAAAGACTTACCAAAATGATGGATATTTCCGCAAGGTCATTGAAAGTAAAGAGAAACACCATAAGCAAATTACTCGACGAAGGTTTATATCCTTATACGAAACGTTATTTGGGCAGCTTTAATAATCACTTTTCTACAATAGGCTTGGTAGGTATGAACGAAGCCTGCCTTAATGCAGACTGGATTAGAAAGGATATGACAAATCCCAAGGCTCAAAAATTCACCAAAGAAGTTTTGAATTTTATGAGAGAAAAATTAGCCGACTATCAGGAACTTTACGGAGATTTGTATAATCTCGAAGCAACTCCCGCAGAATCAACCTCCTACCGTCTTGCAAAACACGACAAAAAAAGATATCCCGATATTATTACGGCATCCAAGGAGGGCGACACCCCTTATTATACCAACAGTTCACATTTACCAGTAGGCTATACCGACGATATTTTCAGTGCTTTGGACATACAGGACGAATTGCAAACTCTTTATACTTCGGGTACGGTATTCCATGCATTCCTCGGACAAAAACTACCCGACTGGAAAGCGGCGGCAAATCTTGTAAAGACCATAGCGAAAAATTATAAATTACCTTACTATACTTTATCTCCGACATATTCTGTATGTACGGAACACGGATATATCACCGGAGAACAATATGAATGTCCGCATTGCGGAAAGCAGACCGAAGTTTACAGTCGTATTACAGGTTATTACCGTCCCGTTCAGAATTGGAATGACGGAAAGAGAGAGGAGTTTAAGGAAAGAAAGGTATATAATCTTGACATTTCTAAATTCCCCGACGGAAACTGTGCTTGCAAGGAAGAAAAAAAGGAAGAAAAAATAAATAATACTCCTGCTGAAATAATGTTGTTTTCCACAAAAACCTGCCCGAACTGTAAAATGAGCAAGATGATGCTCGATAAAGCCGGAGTCAAATATAAAGTTATCGATGCGGAGGACGATAAAGAAACGACATTGACTTTCGGAGTCAGAAAGGCACCTACATTGTTGGTTCCTACTGAAAGCGGATTTGAAAAATTCGAAAACGCAAGCAATATTAAAAAATTCATAGAAGGGTTAAATTAAAATGGCTGATATTACCGATATTATAGTTATAGGCGCAGGGGCTTCGGGTATGACCGCAGCCCTCTACGCTTTAAGAAACGGGAAAAGCGTTACGGTTTTGGAAGAAGATACTTTCGGAGGGCAAATAGCAACCTCCCCAAGAGTGGAAAATTTCCCCACTATAAAAGAAATTGCAGGGAGCGAGTTTTCTGACAGGCTTTTTGAACAGATTACCTCTCTGGGTGCGGAAGTAGAATTGGAGAAGGCTCTTTCTATAGAAAAAAAGGGAAAAGGATTTCTAGTAAAAACCGATTATAAAGACAGAGAATGTAAAAGCGTAATAATTGCTTGTGGAGTAAAACACAAACATCTTAATTTTGAAAACGAAGAAAATCTTACAGGACACGGAATTTCTTATTGTGCCATATGCGACGGAGCTTTTTATTCGGGAGAAGAAGTTGCATTGGTGGGGGACGGCAACACCGCTTTACAATATGCAATTTTGCTTTCATCCTATTGCCCTAAAGTATATGTTTATACTTTGTTTGACAAATTTTTCGGGGACGAGAGTCTTGTTAAAACCCTGTTAAGCAAAAATAATGTTGAATGGCGACCTAACACTTCTCTGGTTTCTTATATAGGAGAAAATCAATTGCAGGGATTTAAATATAAGGATGCCGACGGTGCAATTAAGGAACATAAAATTAAAGCTTTATTTGTTGCAATAGGTCAAATTCCCGATAATTCGAGATTCTCAAACGTTGTAAATTTAGATAAAGACGGCTACATATTATCCGATGAAACATGCCTCACTTCTACAGAAGGTGTATTTGCAGCAGGAGATTGCAGAACGAAAAAAATCAGACAGCTTACGACAGCTGTAGCCGACGGAGCGGTATCCGCACTTGCCGCTTGTTCTTATATAGATAAAAATTTTTAATTTAAAAAGAAGGACAGTTTGTTTAATTAATAAATTTGTTAATAAAATAAATTGAAGTTTAATTATAAGCAAAAACATTTTTTACATATTTATTTAACTATAAAACATCCGCAAAAAACTGCGGATGTTTTATATTTGTTTATTTTTTTGTAAAAAGCGAATTAAATTTAAAATTTAATAAAATTAAACGCCATAAAAAAATATTGTCGGCATTTATCTATTTAAAAATTTTTTAATACCTAAATATAATTTAACAGATATAAAAATTTTCTCCTTTGGTGAGAAATGTAAAATTTATAATCGTTAAATTTTTTAAAATCAAAAAATTTAAAACGATATTTTTAATTGCAGTTAAATTTATAAGTTATAATAAATAAAATTAAATTTATTTTTTATATTCTTTTATATATTCGGTAGGATAAAGTCCCGTTTTTTTATAAAACTGGGAAGAAAAATGATTTAAATCGCTATAACCCAGATATTCGGCAATTTGGGTAAAGGTATAGTCCGAAAAAAGCAACATTTGTTTTGCTTTGGTTATTTTCGATTGAAGTATATATGCATACGGGGTAAGTCCCGTTATTTTTTTAAAAAGTCTTATAACTTGATTTTTAGAATAATTGATTTTCTCCCCGAGATAGGATAGAGAAAAATTTTTTTGCGGATTTTGGTCTATTTCTCTGCATAAATTTAAAACGGCCGCTTTTTGGTTGTTTCCGCTTGCAGGCTCGCATAAAATTTGCTGCAATATCGGGGCGAGCCATATTTCGGTTTCGTTTAAAGAATTGGAGGATAGAGCGGCATTCTCGAATAAGCGCATATTCAAATGAAAGTCCTGCGGGTGGTTTCTATAGGGAATTTTTCCCAATCGCAATGCGTTTTGAAGTTTGGTGGAATCTTCGCAATGGAAATATGCCACATACATAGAAGCCGGCAATTTCGGGTTCTGAGTGCAGTAATGATTTTTCGATAAATCGAAAATAAAAGTATCCCCTTCGGTTAAAAAATATTTAATGCCTTCTCTTTCGACACATACGGAATTTTTATAAAGATAAAACAGATGAAAGCCACTCCAACGGTTGGAGTCGGAAATCCAGTTCCATTCGGGGGTAAGTTCGTCTTTTGCCACCAAAATCGGTTCGATGTTAAAGTCATGTATTTTCATGGTGATATTTTACCATATGATGGTGATTTTATCAATAGACTTAATATAAAATTTTATGATAAAATTACATTCGATAAGTATGTGGAGGTTGTGTATGTATAATAAAGTGAAATATGAAAAAGTAGCAAAAAACATATGGAAAGTGATTCGTTGGACGAAAAATGACGATGTTAATATAAAAACAGACAGTTTATTTGTTAGAGCGTGTAAAAAATACGAAAAAAATAATTCCCGATGCGAATGTATTGAAGAAAACGGTCTTCTGCAATTTTTTTTAAACGGAAAGAAGGTGATTTCGGAAAAAATTTCTCCTTTTACTCAGTCTTTCGAAATAGGAGAAAACGAAGCACTTTACGGGCTGGGTATTCACCAAAATTCTCCTTTGAACCGTCGAAACGGAGTGTATCAGATGCTGCAAATAAACGGTGAAGTTACCGCAGTTCCATTTATAACTTCTACCGGCGGCTATGCTTTGCTGTTCGATAACACTTCGTATATGAGTATAGGAATAGATAAACCTTGTGCAAAAGAAATTGTAGAACGCTTTAATACGGATGAGGAAGACAAAAACAGTATTAATATTTTTTATGCGGGAAATGAACCTTTTATCTATTACATCATTCTTGCGGAAGATATAAGCGAACAGATAAAAGGATACAGATTTCTAACAGGGAAAAGTCCTATGTATCCCAAATGGGCATACGGTTTTTTCCAAAGCAGAGAGCATTATAAAACGCAGGAAGAACTTCTCTCTATAGTTAAAACTTTCAGAGAAAATCATATTCCGTTGGACTGCATAGTTCAGGACTGGAATTATTGGGGAGATTACGGTTGGAACGCATTGGTTTGGGATGAAAAAAAATATCCCTCTCCTAAAAAAGCAATCGAAGAAATACACGGTATGGATTGCAGCATTATGATTTCCGTTTGGCCTAGTTTCGGCCCGAATACCGAAATATGCAGAAAGCTGGAGAAAGTCGACGGTATATTGGAAAAACCAAACAGAAAGGGAGAAGAAAAATTCGGGAGAGTGCACGACCCTCTAAATAATAAAGCCGCAGATTTGATATGGAAAGAAATGAAAAAAAATTTTTTCGATTATGGTATAGACGCATGGTGGCTCGATTCTACCGAACCTGCTTTTGAAACGGACAGTTCGATTAATTTGCTGGAATGTAAAGATTGCAAAAAGGGAAAGAATTTAAATTATCTTAATTGTTATGCCCTTAACTATTCAAAAAACGTATATACCCGTCAAAGGGCGGAAAGCAATTTAAAACGAGTATTTATTTTAACGAGAAGCGGTTATGCCGGTCAGCAGAAATATGCGGCATCCACATGGACAGGAGATATAAAAGCGGAATGGGGAATTTTTAAAAAACAATTGACGGCTTTGTTGAGTTTCAGTATGTCGGGTATACCTTATTCCACAACAGATATCGGAGGATTTTTCGTTTTATTCGAAAACGGCAACCGAAATGAAGAATATAAAGAGCTTTATACAAGATGGTTTTTTTTCGGAGCTTTTTCTCCATTGTTTCGTTCCCACGGAACCAGCACCCCGAGGGAAATGTGGTTTTTCGGTGAGCCTAAAACAAAATACTTCGACGCACAGATGGAAGCTTCCCGTTTAAGATATACGTTGATGCCGTATATCTATAAAACAGCCTTTGACGTATATAAAAACGACGACGTTTTTATTTCTCCTTTGGCAAAAGATTTTCCTTTTGACTTTAAAGTTACAAATATGTCCGACGAATATATTTTCGGTAAAGATATTTTGGTTAAAATTATTACCGATTATCAGGTTTATTCCACCGATGTGTATTTGCCCGAGGGGAGAGAATGGATTGATTACCACACTAAAAAAAGATATTGCGGAGGCACAACCGTGAGGGTTGATACTCCCTTAAATAAAATACCGATATTCATAAAATCGGGTTCGATAATAGTAACCGCCCCTTATGCGGAATGTACGGCTCTGCAAAAGGAAGATGAGTTAACGATAAATGTCGTATCTGGGGAGGACGGTGTTTCTTTCTATTACAAAGACGGCGGCAACGATTACTCCTACGAAAAGGGCAATTATTTAAAAATTCCGTTAAAATGGAAAGAAAAGTCCTCTGTATTGATAATAGGCGACGTCGAAAAAAACAAATCGGAATTAGATGTTCCGACTACTTTGCACATTACGTTAGACGGGGAATATTTAAAAACAGTAAATTATAACGGTAAAAAAATCGTCGAACGGTTAAGAAAAAATTAGAAAAATTATGTAAAAGCTATTTCTAACAGAATTAAAGTTTTTAAAGCTAAACGCAAATGCAAAAACACATTGTTTCGATTAAATGAAATTTGAAAAATATTTTTTAATAATAAACTTAAATTTCAAATAATAAAATCAATTTAAAATAAAAAAACGGTATATTTAAGGAGTTAAAAATGACAATAAAAGAAAGGCTGTTAAATTCAATTCTAAGTAAAGAAACCGACAGAGTGCCTTTTTCTCCTTTTTTGGCATATTATTTCGATTTTTTGCCGGAAGACATAAGAGCAAAAGGAGAATTTGCATATTTGAAAAAAATCGGGGCTGATCCTCTTTTAAGAGGACACGCTATGGCATTTACAACAAAAAATAAAAATTGCAGCGTTCAAGAAATTGTTAAAGGCAACATCCGCCGAAAAGTCATAAATACAAAAGCGGGCGATTTGGTTTTTGAATATACCTTTGCGGAGAGTGCAAATACCTGGTATCTTACAGAATATCCCGTGAAAAACAAAACAGATATGCAAAAGGCGATACTTTATTTCGAAGATATGATAGTAGAAGAAAATATGCAGCAAATAAAAGATATCGTAAGTGGCATAAAAGAAGATGGCTTGTTACTTAGTCTTGTGGGAATATACGGAAAGTCGGCATTTCAGAATTTGCTGGAAAACTTTATGGGTACGCAAAATTTAGTTTATATGGAACAAGACGAACCAAAACTTTTAGAAGAGCTTTTATACGTTATGCAAAATAAAAATTTAAAAACGGTTCTCTTAACGGCGGAAAGCGATGCGGAAGCCGCAATAAGCTGGGAAGACAGTTCAACCACTAATATAAGTCCTTCGCTGTATAAAAAATATATTTTCCCCGAAATAAAAAAATGGTGCGATATTTTCAATTCCGTAAAAAAACCTTACGTTCAACACGCCTGCGGACATATCAAAAAATTAATTGAAATTATGGTTGAGGAGAATGTTTCTGCCATAGAGTCGGTTACGCCTCCCCCTACGGGTAACATAGAAATCGGAGAAGCCTTTTCGATTATTCCCGACAATATGGCTTTAATAGGGGGTATAGATCCTGTTTTTTTGTTAAACGAGTCGGTAGAAAATCTTTGCCGCTATGCAGAATCTTTGATACAAAGCAGGGGAAAACACGGCTTTATACTATCCAACAGCGACAGTTGTCCGCCGAAAGTGGCAGAGGGAAAATTTATAAAATTAGCTGAACTCGTAAAAAATTCAAAAATTAACTCATCGTCATTGTAAACGCAAATTTATAAAAATCGGAATTTATCAGAAAAATTCGTATACTAAAAAATTATATAAATCATGCTAAAACCTATTAATTCAATAAATTGTTTAAATTACGCCTTTTAAAAAAATCAAAAAAATCGAATTGTAATAATTTTAAAAAAATCAATATAAATTAAAAGCCGCTTTTTAAGCGGCTTTTAAATAATAATCAATATCCTCTAAGCGAAACGGATAAGATATTTTTTTGTAAAATGCTTTTAAATGTTTCGGCTTCGTCTATCGGTATTTCGTTAAGATTGGGATTAATGCAGTCCGAGGAAGATTTAAAATGCTGTAAAAACAGTTTTTTTGCTCCTTTAAGCCAATCGCCTATATTTTCCATATCGTTTTTTGTATGAAATTCTTTAATCAGCGTCGTGCGAAATTCATAATCTGTAAGATCGGATTTTAACATCTCTACGCTTTCCATTATTTTATTTAAATTTAAATTTTGTGCTCCTGCGGTTATGCAATATTTTTCTTTGCTGTTTTTTATATCCATTGCGACATAATCTATAAGTCCGTTATGTATAAGGTCATATACCGTTTCGGGAGCCGTGCCGTTAGTGTCTAGTTTAATTTTATAATCTAAGTCTTTTATTTTTTTTGCAAATTCTTTTAAATCGGGTTGTAAAGTGGGTTCTCCCCCCGATATACAAACTCCCGTTAACAAATTTTTACGCTTTTTTAAATAGTTAAAAATTTCATCTTCTTCCAACTGCGGCTGATTTGAATAACCAATTACCAAAGTTTTGTTATGGCAAAAAGGACAACGAAAATTACAGCCGCCGGTAAATAATGTGGCGGCAATATGTCCGTCGTAATCGACTAAAGATAGTTTTTCCATTCCGTAAATATTCATATATAAATTTTATCACAAATGAGGCGGTTTAATCAAAAGAAATTAAGCAGAAAAAAATTTATTTTAAATTTTTGTTGATTTAAATTTAATTTGAAGCTTAATAAAAAAATAAAAACACGTTTAATAAAAAAAGTCAAAAAAACTAAATTTGCTTTTTGCCTGATATATTGCTAACTGTAATTTTGCCGATTTGTTGGGTTTAATATGTATTATTTTATTATTTTAACGCTGTTTCTTTTCACCAATTCGGGCAGAATTTCGACTGTCTGTACAACGCCGTCCCCTTTGACTATGGAATCCAAAATTATTTTTGTGGTTATAGCTGCAAGTTCTCTCGTGTTTTGTTTAACCGAAGTTAAGGCAACGGTTGCAAATTGCATAAAAAACGTGTCGTCATAGCTAATTAAAGAAATATCGTCGGGAATGGAAATTTTTGCTTCGTTTAATGCTTTCATTGCACCCAATGCCATAAGATCGTTTAAAGCAAAACAAGCGGTAATGTCGGTTTTAATTAATTCGTACATTGCATTATATCCGCTTTCGAAATGAAATGTTCCGTTCTTTATGTAATCGGGATTAATTTTGACGTTGTATTCTTCCATTGCCTGCAGATAACCTTCGTAACGCAATTTTGCGGTATGTATGGCAACGGGACCCGTAATGCAAGCGATTTTTCTGTGCCCGCATTCCAATAAATATTTTGTGGCATTATATGCGCCCACTTTTTGATTGAATGTAACTTGCAGGCAATTTACACCCTCCAAACAGCGGTCGAGGACACAGACTGGTATATTTGCGGAATTAACCATTTTTATAAGTTTTTTCTTGTGAGTTTCTTCAATAAAAGTTTCGGCGGAGGGAACAAGAAGGAGAGCGTCCACTCGGTTCCTTTTTAAAATTTCTATATTTTTCTCCAGCCTTTCCGCATTGTCGTTAGAATTACATAAAATAATGTTATAACCGTATTCGGCAAAATATTTTTCAAAATCGCTCGCCATTCTCGAAAAAAAGGTGTTTTCGATGTGGGGAACGATAAGTCCTATGGTTTTTGTGCTTCTTTTGACCAAATTTACGGCGGTGGCGTTCTGACAGTAGTTATATTTTTTTACCACGTCGAGAACTTTGTCCTTGGTCTTTTCCGAGACCATTTTGTAATTGCCGTTCAAAACAAAAGAAACGGTAGTTATGGATACACCCGCTTCCTTTGCAATATCCTTTATTGTTACTTTCATAAAATTTCCTTAATGCCGATTTGTTGTGATTTAGTTCGGTAATTTCCTTTTAAAAAACGTCGATTCCGCTTTAAAGCACTTTTTATGTTATCATTAATTTTTGCGTTTGTCAACGTATTTTTATGCGGTTTTTTTTAAACAGTTCACCTTTTTCGGGGGAAAAGTCCGTCAAAATTCCCTTTTTTTATATAACGATAAAATTCCGCAAAAGGGTGTAAAAACATCGGAAGAAAAACTTTATTAATAAAATTAATAAAAGGGAAAAATTCCCCGTTTTTAAAAGAAAAGAGAGAAGAAAAAAAAGCGAAAAACAAATAAATTTGTAAAATTTTTTAAAAACCCCTTGACATTCCCCCCCCCCCGGGTATAATAGAAGTACTAAATCGTTTTAGTTTTGCTAAAACGGATAGAAAAATTTAAGGAGAAAGGTGTATGAGGAGAAATTTTTTTAAAACAATTATTTCTATTTTTCTTGTTGCAATTTTTGCCTTGTCGGTTTTCTCGGGTTGTAAGAAAGAAAACCCGCCGCCGCAGGGAGGGGAAGGGGAGAATCCTCCTCCGAGAGAAACAATAACCTACACAATAACAGAAGAAAAGCTCTATGACCAGATAAAAGGTTCGATGTTCGGGCAGATGTTCGGCGTTACCTATTCGGCACCGTCGGAGTTTCGTGCTAACGGCATTATGTACGATTTAAGTAAGTTAAGACCGTGGACGCCTTCGGTTATCAACGAAGGTTTCGGCCAGGACGATATGTTCGTGGATATCACCTTCATAGACGCAGTAAAAGAACACGGCTTGGATTGTACGACCAAACAATTCGGCGACGCTTTCCGTGAAACCACCTACGGACTTGCACACGGCAATCTGGAAGCCCGCAAGATACTGCAGACAAAATATCTCAACGAAGACGGGGAATACGTTTATTACGACGCCCCCATGTCGGGACATTATTCCATGAACCAGTGTTGTGAAGATATTGACTGGGCTATAGAAAGCGACTGGGTGGGAATGTTATATCCCGGAATGATCGAACGTGCCGCCGATATGTCTTACAGAGCGGGTCAGGTAATAGGTTACGGTGAAGGAATTTTGTCGGGCAACTATATTGCAGCACTGCACGCATATTCCTTCTTTGCCACCGACGTGGAAGACCTTTTCTTAAAGGCTTTTGCCGTTTTACCTAAGGAAAGCAAAAATTACAAAATTCAGGAACAGGTTTACGATTTGTGGAAACAGGGCGTTTCCTTTGAGGAAGCTTGGCAGGTTATCAACGGCGAATGGCTGTATGTAGAGCGTTGCTACATCTGTGCCGGCCTCGACGCTATGAACATTACTGGTTATCTCAACGAAGCGTACAGCACAATGGGCTTGTTGTACGGCGAGGGAGACATTAAAGCAACCATGGACTATGCAATGCGTTGCGGACAAGACTCGGACTGCAACCCTTCTACCGCAGCAGGCGTACTCGGCAATATGTACGGATACAGCTATCTCGAAGAATATCAGGACGGAATATGGGTTTCGGGAATAAACAACGAAATGACGTTTGCGGGAACGGAATATACCATGCCTATGTTGGTAGATACCATGTTTGACATTGCTAAACAGTCGTTGGATACCTATGCAGAAAAGACGGAAGACGGCTGGAAGATAACCGCATATAAAGACGTTCAGCCCTACGAAATTCCCCTTTGGCCCAATATGCCTTCCGTGAAAATCACGATGGAAACGAACGACTTTGACGTAACCGGTTCTGCCAAAATATGGGACGAACTGTACGATTGCACCGTATCGTGGGATTTCGGCAACGGCGACACGAAAACGGGCGTTAACATAGAATATACCTATCCCGAAGCCGGCGTATACGAAGTAACCCTTACCGCCACCAATATGGAAGGCGTGTCCAAATCCGTAAAACAGAAAGTCTATGTGGGCAGAAACCTTGCTAAAGCAGGAAAAATAACCGTTTCGGTAACCAATCCGTTAGGCGGCGGAGCAAAATCTCCCGAAGTAATAAGGGACGGCAAGTTCTCCGACGGCGGCCTTCTTGCATCGGCTTACGATACGTTTATCGGACCGAATCAGGAAAAATACGATTATTTCGGCTATATTTTCAATAAAGAAGAAACCTTCTCAACCGTTGTGTATAACGAAGGCAACCATTTCGGCGACGGCGGTTGGTTCGACGGCAAACTCGAAATTCAGGTTCTTCAGGACGGAGAATGGAAGTCGATAGAATATGGCGGAGACGAATATTTAGGCGTTTCCTGGGTAACCAATGCCAACATGATTTTCGTCTTCACCTTTGACGAAATAACCGCCGAAGGTGTACGTATCTATGGTAAAGGAGGCGGAACTTCCGGCTTCGTATCTGTAGGGGAACTTCAGGTTTATTAACCTTAAATATAAAAAGTTCAGGAGGAATATGAAATGAAAAAAAGAATTTGTAGTCTTATTATTGCATTGCTCATGATTGTCCCCGTGTTAACGGGTCTGACAATTCCCTCCACAGCGTTAGCTTCGCTGTACGAAGTAGAGGAAGGAGCAGTGTCTGTATCCGACGGGATGTTGGAAAACGGAACATTAATGGTTAACGGCGGCCTTGCCTCCGACATAGGCGAAGACCGCAGGTGGCATATTGTTACCGACGGGGAATTCAGCGATCCCTTTGCAGATTACTTTACGTCCAGTGCAGATACTTTTCCCGCTTCCGGACTTATAACTCCCAAAGACGGTATGCACTCTGTAGCTCTTACCTTTGAAAAACCGCAAGTTTTCTCCAAACTGATATTCCAGCAGGGATATATTTACTGGGACGGCGGTTGGTTTGACGGCAGTGTTAAAATAGAAGTTTATAACGGAAAAACATGGACCGAAGTAAAGGGCGTTGTTTGGGATAATGAATATAATATAGTTTTAGATCCCAACGTTCCTCAATTCCCGGTGGAAAGCAGTAACCAGGCGTTGGGTGCAGAGTTTTGCTATCTCATATATGAAGTGGAAATGCCTGCCGATGTTGTTGGCTACGGCTTGAGAATAATCGGCAAAGCAGGCGGTTCAGCACACTTTATCTCTTGTGCGGAATTCCAGGTATACGGCAGAAGAAGCCTCTATATCCCGGGTGAAGCCGAATATGCTCCTAAAATCGAGAAAAACATCAAGAACGAGGCTGTAAAAATTCTTGCCAACGGCACAGACGTTACCGCAGCGGCTGCTGCTATAAGAGACAACGTTTACAGAGCATTTTTAGACTCTACGAGAAATGAAAACAGATACGATACATTCGACAACTGGGCTACCGACGGAAGAGTAAGTTTTGGTTACGAATTTGCCGAAGCAAAAACAATAAGCGGACTTGCTTTCCAATTTGCAGAGTTTTACGATAACGGCGGCTGGTTTATCGGTTCCGTTTCGGTGGAATATCTGAATGCGGAAAACAATTGGGTAGCTGTTACCGGTCTTAGCGGCACGAATCTCAATCTGCCCGAAAGTAACACAAAAGCCGACCTTATAATGTATGTAGGCAGCACCATAATTGCCGATTTTGACGAAGTGGAAACCAAAGGCATAAGAATTATAGCTGCCGGTGCGGGCAAGGCAGGTGCCGAATGGGTAGGCTGTTCGGAGTTCGATGTATTTGCCGTGGTAGACCAGACAAACGAATATAATAAATTATCCAAAGACGTAGTCAGTGTGATAAAAGTCAACGGGGTTGACCAAACCACAAGATTTGCTCCCGTAATCGACGGCGTTTACAGAGAAAAGGGCGACGGAACGAGAGACGACAACAGAGCCGATACGTACAATCTCGGCGTGGACGCACTGGGTGAAGCTGTTTTTGAATTTGAATTCACATCGGCACAGACCTTGAACGGTTTTGCTTGGCAGTATGCCGATATGTATTGGGACGGCGGTTGGTTTGTAGATACCCTTAAGTTCGAGTATTACGACACAGCCACCGAAAGCTGGAAGCCGGTAACCGGTCTCACGGGAAATACCTATACCCCCAATGTTTTGCCGTATACTGATCCTTCTCAAGGCGGGTTCCCTCCCCAGATTGTACCGTATATAGGCGAAACCTTGGTTGCTTACTTTGACGAAGTAACCACCACGAGTCTCAGAATGAGAGGTTCCCCTGCATTAGGTGAGGTATTAACGAGATTTGCATGCGGCTCCGAGGTTGACTTCTTCACAAGAGGAGAGGAAATTGTTTCCATCCCCGGCGGCGAGCCAGTGCTTGATCCTTCTGTAGAAACGGTAACCGTTGACTTTACGGGTGTTGCAGAATATTCGGATGTTGTAGTAAAAGGCGAAGAAATGAACATCACCGTTAAAGTTCCCGAAGGCAAGAAGATTCTTTCGGTTAAAGCAAACGACGTGCTTATCGAAAAAGCAAGCGGAACTATTTTCACATCTGCTGTATATAAATATACACCTGTCGAAAATACAACAATTAAAATATTGTTCGCCGAAGCTCAGGAATTCACCGTAACTCTTGCAGGTGAAAACGCAACGTTTGAAAATTCTTCCGTAAAAATCAAGGAAGGAGATTCTCTGACCGTGGAAGTAACCCCTGCCACAGGCTATGAGTTAGACAGCGTTCAGGCAACCAACGCAACGGCACAGGTAAAAGGCGGCAAAGTAAAAATTTCCGATGTTACGGCAGACGCAACCGTTACCGTTACGATGAAACTCAAGAGCTATAACTTAAAATTCATTATCAACGGCGGCGGCAGCATTGAGTGCGACAAGAAAACCGCAACCATTAAAGACGTTGTAGAATATACCATAGTTTTACCCGAAGGCAATTACAAAATAGCAAGTGTAAAAGTTAACGGTAAAGAATTAACGGAATTCTCCGAAAATATGCGTCTTGAAAACATATCTTCTAACACCACGGTAATCGTAACGGTGGAAGAAGCACCTGCCGACACGGGCAATCAGCCCGGCGACAGCACCCCCGACAAGGGCGGACTTTCCACGGGAGCGATAATCGGAATAGTTATAGCCGGCGTGGTAGTAGTTGGCGGCGGTGTAGCTGCATTCTTGATTGTTAAAAAGAAAAAGGGTGCAAACTAATCGAATAAACAACAAATAATGAACACATTCCGGGCGGTGCGTGCGTAAAACTGAATTCGTACGAAACCGCATGGAAGGGTGTTGAAGGTGCAGAGCATCATTAAAAAGAAAAACTGCAGGAAAAATCCCGTATTTTTCTCCAAATTATACCATATAATAAACAGAAAAACAGCAAAGTTCTTCGCTTTGCTGTTTTTCTGTTTTAAAAAACAATTCAAACACATAACCCCGTCCCAACAGAAACAATAACTCCGTCCGACGCAACAAAAAACGCTATAGCAAAAAAACCGCCTGACAAAACAGCAATCCCGTCCGATTGTAAAAAACCGCCCGACAGAAACAATAACTATGTTTGATTGTAAAAAAGCAACTTTGCCCGATTAAAAAACCGCCCGATAAAGCAGCAAAACGGACAGGCGGCAGAAGGGCAAGCGGCTTTAAACGGGCAAACTTAAAACAATTATTAATCGGAGATATATTAAAGAGATATGAATAAAAAGATATAAACAAGAGGAAGAAAGCAAAAGGGGTAAATAAAGGGATATAAAGCAGATTTTATCAAAGGGATAACGTAAAAGTTAAATGAAAAACAAGTTATCGGAAAAAAAGGGCTATAAATCTGCTCGCTTTTGCCATGCTATTTTAAGAAGTAATAAACGACTTACGCAGTTTCAAGTGAGAAAAAAACTCCAAAATAAATAAAATTGCAACCTTTTTAAAAAAAGTATTGACAACGAAAGAAAAATGTGATATAGTGAAAATAATTTCTAAATCGTTTTAGAAAGAAGTGTGTATAATTAAAAAATATTAAGTGAAGGAGAAAAATTATGGAAAACAAGTTAAGTACTCGGTTTGCCAGATTTGCAGCAATAATTTTGATGCTTATCATGGCGGTTAGCTGTTTTTCCGTATGGGGGGGGGTAGATCAACCCTCGGCACTTGCGGAAAACGTCGTTGACTTGACCGCTCAAAATTCTGTTTCAGACGATTTTCTCTCCAATCAGGCATCTACGGTAAGTTATATTAATGCCGGTGCCGCATGGAGCGAATACGGACTGTTCGATTTGGGTGCGGGCAAGTATATGGTATATAAGTTGCAAGTACCTGCCGAAACGGAGGTAAAAGCTACCATCAAATTTAAAGATTGGACGGGAGTAGGCAATGGCGGAGTTCACAAATATTCCGATTTCTTTAAAACCGCATGGTATGTAACGGATGGAGAGGTTGCCCCCGATTTCAACGGAGATGTTGCCTCTTGGACGTCTTTAACCTCCAACGAAGCTGCGAACGCCTCCGTGTTTGAATATAATTACACCGTTTGCGGAAGCGAGACGTATGCAGAGGCAAAAACCCTTTACGTCTGCGTAAAATTCTCGGATAACGACCAGCAATACAGCGGACAGGCCGGCTGGAACGACGGTGCATGGATTGAGGAAATCAGCTTTTCCAAAGTAGGTGCAGAGGTTATTCCCGTAACGGGCGTAGAGTTCGATGCGGAAGCCAAAAATTTGGCATTCAACACCACCGAAAGATTGACGGCAACGGTAATTCCCGCCGAAGCTTCAAACCAGAAAATAAAATATACTTCCTCCAACACAGATGCTGTTGTAGTTGTAAATAACAACTCGGTTCAGGCTATAGGTTACGGAAGTGCTGTTATTACCGCACAGACGGAAGAAGGAAACTTCACCGATTCCATAACCTACACGGTAACGGGTACTCCCGAAAGAAAAACCGTGGATATGACCGCTACTTCGACTTTTGACACGTTGTTCACCACCGGTGTGGAAGGTTTTGACTTTATTCCCTCCAACGTATGGCACTATAACTACGGCGTTAAACACGACGGCGGATATAATGGAACCTATACTCCCATAACCACAAATAATGTGGCAGGAGTGGACTTCAGAGATTTTGCAGGTTATGCAACGGTAATTTACAAAGTGAATATAAAGGAAGGTCAAAACCTTAAAATCGATTTGACTTTGGAAAATAATTGGAATGGCGCTCAAGGAATTACCATGGCGGGAGATACCGTTCCCAGATTACATGTACTTGTTGCCGAAGCGGATGCAGACGGCAATCCTACCGAATTTGAAAGAATAGAATCCGATTCCGATTGGACCGGAACAAAAGGAAATTATAGTTTCCTCTGTTCGGGATTTGCAACCGAAGATAAAGTGGTATTTGTTAAACTTGCTTCGGTTTATGAACCAGAAAGACAGGGCGCATGGATTAAAAATGTTACTTTCACTTCTTCTCAAGAAGCAGCAGGCGTTACAGGTGTTACCATAAACAAAACGAGCGATAGACTTGCCTTAAACAATACTATGACGGTTACCGCAAGCATAGAACCGATAGATGCTTTAAATACAGCGGTCACATGGAATTCATCCGATCCTACAGTTGCCGAAATTAATCAAAACGGTGAAATTACCGCTTTAAAAGTAGGTAAAACTACAATAACTGTTACCACACAAGACGGCGGTAAAACCGATTCTTTCGAATTAACCGTTTATGATGCTTCGGTGGTTGACCTTGTAAATAACAGCATCGTTATTGATGCAATTCAAGACAATCAAGGACTTACATATGCGGCAAAATTCGGTGCTTGTGCATGGAATACCGATTTCCACTTGTTTAATGTGGGAAGCACGGTTGACACAAGCGGCGGCTGGGTAGTATGGAAAATAGCATTACCCGATGACAGTAAACTCTTAATCGATTTGGAATTTAGAAACTGGACCGGAGTCGGCAACGGCGGCGTTCATATAGATGGTTTGCCCAAAGGCAGATATTTCTATACTGCAGATACTTCAACGGTACTTAACGGCTCTACGGACGGATGGACAGAATTTGCAACAAATGTAGGGTGGGATACCGAACTTTATAATTATTCGATTTCTACAGAAGGTTTAGATTTGCCCAACGGTGAAATGTATTTTA
>CASEPJ010000034.1 GCA_949289715.1 uncultured Clostridia bacterium | reverse complement strand
TTTTTTAATCTTTTTTTAATCTTTTTATTAGTTAATAATTAAATTGATAATTATTTAAACCAACCTAAAAAAATTATTTACGCTGAATTAATAGATAAAATAAATTATTTTAAAATTCCGCTCGTATTGATTTTAGAAAAACTTTCGAAATAACTTTTATCATTTTTTCTTAAATAACTTGCGTAAACGCTAAAATATTCTTTTTTTAAAGGCGTTTCTTTTATTATTAGAATATAACCGTCCGTATTCAAACCAAACAACACATTATTACTGTTTACGTGCATTCTCCTTCCGTCGGCTTCCAGATTATATGCTATTTTATATACAACATCCTTTTTTCTAATTTCGAGCGCCATTGCGTCGTTTTGTTTAATTTCTTTTACTTTAACTTGATTTACAGCATTGTTTAACAAATATACCGAAACGAACTGAGCGGTATTTGTAGAATTATTGTTTTTATAACTTATTTCGAAATACTCGGATTTTTTCGGATTGTTATCGTCTTTTGAATTCTCGATATAACCTTCGTTTTTTGATATTTGAATATCATAAAGGGCATAAAACAGCACTTTAGCACAGCTTTGTTCGTTTTGGATAAATACACAATTATCTTCTTCGTTCCCTTTGCCGCTATAATGCAATAACATGGTATAATCCGCATTAGCATAGCTGTGCAAATCGTCTATAATAACTATAATGTCTTCGTCGAGCCATATAAAGTTTCTATAATTTCTATCGGTAAATCTACAAGTTGCGCCTGTTTGGTCGCAAAGCAAATATTTTAACCATTTGTTTTTATAAAAATCACAGATTTTACCGGGAAATTTACTTCCTCTGAAAGAATTCGAATTAGGTTGACCTTCCTTGTTGACCAAAATGCCGTTATGAGCTCTTGCTGTAGAAAAATAGGATAAATAAAGCGGATTCGAATATGTTACCGTACCGCTGTCGATAAAAAGAGGCGCCCCGTTATCATAAATAACAAAACTACCGGCATCGTCGTGAGCATGATTCCAAGTATATCCGCTTCTTACCGCAAGCAGCGTGCTGCCTTTTTTAGAAGATTTTTTTATAAAAGCATAGCCGCTGTCTTTATATATATAATCTTTAACGGCTGGATAGTCGTTTTCATTCAAATTCTGCCTTAAAACGTCGTTATATATAAAATCAAAAACATCAAAATCGGTCTGCTTGCAATTATAAATTGTTTTTAGTCCCTTGGCTTTTGCACCAAGCAATAACAGATATTTGGCAAGCAGCACGTTTTTTTGCATAACGGTTTTCAAACCTGTTTTGTCATAATATTCTTTTAAAGCGAATACGCTTAAACTTTCGTCGATAAAACTGTCTCCGAAATTTACAAAAGTAATGGGGTTATCCGCTTTTCCCGTAAAATATGCCATTGAAACAAAGGCTTTCGCTATTTTTTCGAGGTCTAAAAATTTTTCTGCTTTTTGAGAATTGAATTGTCTCAAAACAAAATAAAAATGAAGCAATTCGCCTACACCGTAATTAAAATATCTTAAACTCTCGTAAAACATACCTTTATTGTCAAAATTAGGTATTTTATTTAAAAGCACTCCGCCGTCATATTCTACGAATTCTTTTAATGCTTTTATTATTAAATTTAAATATTCTTCGCTTTTATCTATATAATCGTAAAAAGAAATTACACCTATTCCGCATAAACCTATACATACCGCCCACCAATTATGCCCCATCGAATCCAAGGCGTGAATTCTTTTCCCCGGCAAAATCCAATCGTCCAATATCGGTTTTATCCCTAACCGAAAAGCGTCGGATGCAATTTCTTTTCTTTCTTTATCGGTCAAGTCATACAAAAAATCAAAAGCAAGAGAAAAGCCGTACAGCATTCTGGTGGTTGAAAGGTCTGCATGCCACGGAATTTTTCTGTCCTTGTTTTGCGGCCCTGTCCAGGCGGAAAACGAACCGTAATGTTTAAGAGCTTTACCTAATGCAGCCTTATATTTAACGTCTTTAGTAATCAGATATAAAAAACCCAAAGTTTCCGCAAGGTCTGTTATGTGTGCCCCCGTTACATAAAAATTCCCGTGCTGACTGTAAACTTCGTTTGCATAGGCTTCGCTAAGCAACGGAGTTTTTAAAAGTTCTTCTCCGTAGTTTAAAAAATCTTCAAACTTTGCTTTTAGTAATCGGTCTTTTTTTAGAGCGTCTTTGAAATTTTCTAATTCTTTTTCACAAAATAACAAACAAGGCCTGCTTTTAAAAGATTTTTTCATAATTTCCCCGATATTCGATAAATTTTTTTGATATAGAAATTGTAATAGACAAAATATTTTTTGATTTTATTTTTAAAATTTTTTTAATTAACTATATTTAAACTATAACGTTTTATTTTCCGCAAAGCCGCTTTTTTTAATTTTTAAATATTAAATTTTTTAATAATAATCAAATTTATTTAAAAATTTAATAAATTCTTTAATATTTATTTTAATTTAATTAGCGGCATTAGCGGCAAAATTTCTAATTTTTTGTTAGTTTTTAATTTGTTTTAAA
>CASEPJ010000033.1 GCA_949289715.1 uncultured Clostridia bacterium | reverse complement strand
TTCAAAGCGGTTGTACAATTTTCCGGTATAGAATTGACCGACCATGATGACGAAACACCTTTTGGCGGTAAGATTGTAGACATATTGTTTAAATCCAATCACTTTCAGGTTACTGTAAGGATGGATAACGGATTTGATTTGGTTGTAGATACCCAGGATATTTGGGATGACGGAGACAGAGTAGGAATTATAATTCCTAAACAAAATATTAAACTCGTTAAGGAGATACAGCAATGAAACGTATTGCATTAACGAGGAAATCCTTTGCGTATCCCTATATTATTTATATGGCAATATTTGTGGTTTTTCCTTTAATATTATTGCTTTTAAATGCTTTTATTTCTAACGACGGGGAATTTACTTTCAGTCACTTTCAAAAAGTTTTTTCGGAACCGACATTTATCAAAGTTTTTTGGAATTCGGTAAAAGTAGGAATTTTAAGTACCGCCGTCTGTTTATTAATAGGTTATCCCGTAGCTTTTATATTATCTAAAATGAAAGGCATTAAAGGAGCCACAATGCTTATGCTCTTTATATTGCCGATGTGGATAAATTCCTTACTGAGAACGCAGGCAATCAGGGCATTGCTGGAAAGTATGGGCGTTGTTATAGGAAAAGAAAGTACGCTTATGCCCATGGTTGTATTGGCTATGGTTTACGATTATTTGCCCTTTATGATTTTACCGATATATACCACTCTTACCAAAATAGACAATTCTTTATTGGAAGCGGCAGGGGATCTCGGTGCAAATTCTTTAAACTGTTTGGTAAAAGTTACAATTCCGCTGTCTGTTCCGGGCGTAATCAGCGGAATTCTGATGGTATTTTTGCCTTCCATATCCACTTTTGCCATAACGGATATATTGACCGGCGGAAAATTTGTTTTATTTGGCAATATGATAGACGAATATGTAACAAAATCCAATTACGGGAGAGCTTCCGTTCTATCTTTAATGTTATTGATTTTTGTAGCGTTGTCCTTGATATTGGACAGAGATAAAAGCGAACAGGGTAAAGCTGGAGGCGGATTATGGTAAAAAAAATCTTTTCTAATATATATATTTGGATTATTTTGTTATTGGTTTATGCTCCCATATTGTGGTTAATGGCTTTTTCCTTTACATCATCGAAAACCATAGGAACCTGGACGGGTTTTTCTTTGGATTTGTATGTAAAAATGTTTCAAAATACCTCTATGATGGAAGCGTTAAAAAATACTTTGATTTTGGGAATATCATCGGCAGTTATTTCCACTTTTATAGGCACGTTTGCAGCTATTGGTATTTATAATATGAAAAACCGCTCAAAGAAAGTCGTAAAAGCGATAAATCAAATTCCGATATTGAATGCCGATATCGTTACTGCGGTTTCTCTTATGATATTGTTCGTTACTGTATTTAATGTCCAAAGAGGGTTGCTCACTGCATTGCTTGCACATATTACATTTTGTACCCCTTATGTAATTTTAAATGTTTTGCCTAGACTTCATCAAACGAATAATAATTTATATGAGGCGGCTTTGGATTTAGGTGCAACGCCTACTCAGGCTTTATTTAAAGTGGTAATACCGGAAGTTTTACCCGGTATGGTTTCCGGCTTTTTGCTTGCGTTTACTTTGTCTATAGACGATTTTGCAGTAACCGTATTCAATATAGGCAGCGCCAATACTTTGTCTACATATATTTATAAATCGTTGACAAAAACTTCTCAACCTATAGAATTGAGAGCACTTTTTACGGTAATTATTATAATAATTGCTACGATTTTAATCTTTAACAATATAAAGTCGGCAAAAAAAGCGAAGGAAATGAAATAAAAAAAATAAAATAAAAAACAAGAACTTAAAGGAGTAAATAAAAGATGAAAAAAATTATTGTTTGTTTATTGTCTGTTTGTTTGTTGGCTATGTGTTTTTCTGTTACCGGATGTAAAAAAAGAGAGAATATTTTAAAAATTTATAATTGGGAAGAATACATGGACGAAAGCATATTAGAAGATTTCGAAAAATATTATTTTGAGCAGACCGGTGAAAAAATAACCGTTCAGTACGACACTTTTGAAAGCAACGAAACAATGTATACCGAAATCAAAACCAACAAATCGGATTATGACGTTATCTGCCCCTCAGACTATATGATTGAAAAATTAATAAGTCAGAATCTTTTACAGGAATTAAATTGGGATAATATTCCTCTTGCATCGAATATGGACGAAAATATAAGATATTCTGACGTTGAAAATAAAATAGGTAGAGCTTTCGATCCGGAAAATAAATATTATGCAGGTTATTTTTGGGGAACTTTGGGTATTTTATACAATAAGAAACACTTTATAGATGCAGGAGCCGAAATGGACGGAGATGTACCTGTAGCGGTTAAATCTTGGGATTGTTTATTCGACGCAACATATAGTTCGGCACCTTATAAAGGTATTTTAATGAAAGACAGTTATAAAGATGTTTATGCCGTATGCAGTATTATGGCAAACGAAGAAACTCTTGCGTCATTAAAGGATACCGATTTTGCAGGGTATAGAACAGCACTAAAAAATACATTTAAAGTACCTACTTTAGAGGAAATATCCGAAATAGAAGAAATGCTTAAATCAAAAGCTTCTGTATTTAAAGAATATGAATCGGATTCAGGTAAACACACCATGGTAGACGGTAACGCCACTTTAAATTTGGCATGGAGCGGAGACGCTGCATGGGCTGCAGGTGAAAATTCAAATCTCGATTATTATGTTCCTGATATAGGAAGCAATATTTGGTTCGATGGCTGGGTAATTCCCGTATACGCCGTTAACAAAACCGCAGCGGAAATGTTCATCAACTTTACTTTAAGAGAGGATATTGCTCTTCGTAATATGGAAGAAGTGGGTTATACAAGTTTTGTAACCAAAGCATTTAGCGAAGATATAAAAAACAATCACATTCAAAATCCTTCGAAAGATGTTATTAACAGATGCGAAGCTATGGTTGATTTCGGCGAAATGGATGAAGAAATGGTTGATATGTGGATTAGAATAAAAGTTTAGTATGAATTTTTCGAATTTAAATAAACAATTAAATAAAGGTAGTCTGTATTATCTATTAAAGGATATATACGGCGATAAAGAATTTTATAAAAGGTATTCCGATTTACTGAATACCTTTTATAATAATTTTGACGACAGCGAAAATATTTCCCTGTTTTCCTCACCGGGGCGAATAGAAATAGGTGGAAATCATACCGACCATCAAAACGGCAAGGTATTGGCTGCAGCTGTAGATTTAGATATTGCCTGCGTTGCGACACCCAATTCGGATAACAGCGTTAAAATTATTTCCAAACACAACGTGATAAAAATGAATTTGGATACTTTGGATTTTAAATTATCCGAAACAGGAAAATCCGAAGCGCTTATAAGAGGCATAGCAAAAAAATTTAGAGATGTCGGATATAATATTGGCGGATTCAATGCTGTAACGGACTCTTTAATTCCCATGGGTTCGGGATTATCTTCTTCTGCGGCATTTGAAGTTTTAATAGGCAATATTTTTAACAAATTTTATGCAAAAGAAAAAGTGACTGCAAAAGATATAGCTATATTCGGACAATTTGCCGAAAATGAATATTTTAAAAAACCGTGCGGTTTGATGGATCAGCTTTCAAGTTCGTTAGGAGGCATAACAATGACCGATTTTTATGCCAATAATGCCTTATCTGAATATATTTATTTCGATTTTGATAATATTGGTTATGATATTATAGTTATAAAATCTGAAGCGTCGCACGAAAATCTGACAAACGAATATGAGGAAATTACGAAAGAAATGCATTCGATTGCCGGTTTTTTTAATAAACAATATTTGTCTGAAGTCGACGAAGAAATTTTTTATTCTTTTGTAAAGGAATTAAGAAATCGTTTCGGCGACAGAGCCGTACTTAGAGCTATACATTTTTTCAATGAAAATAAAAGGGTGAAACGTGAATTCTATTATTTAAAAAACCGAAAAATCGATGAGTTTTTAAATGAGGTCATTGAATCGGGCAGGTCGTCTTTTATGTATCTTCAAAATATTTATCCTTTTAAAAATTATAAAAATCAACCTCTCAGCGTTGAACTTGCCTTATGCGAAAAATTGATTCATAACGGGGCATTCAGGGTTCACGGCGGCGGTTTCGGGGGAACTATTCTCACTTTTGTAAAAAAAGAAGAAAGTACCACTTTTATTGAAAAGTATACCCGAATTACCAATCAAAACTCCTGTATAAAATTAAAAATAAGAAAGTTCGGCGGTAAAATGATTATTTAAATTGTAAATTTTATTTGTCGATATTTAAATTTTATGAAGTTTTTATGTAAAAAGTTTATTAAATATTATATTGCATTGACAATTTAATAATTAAATACTATAATATTTTGTGATCGGGGAGGATATTTATGAAACTTTTGATTTTGCGTGTTACCGATGAATTGGATTTGGAAAAAATATTGGTTCAGCTTGCTAATTATAAATTAATGGATGCAGTAATTATAGATGCTAAAGGAATGGCAAGCGAATTAAACGATTATCATGGTTCGTTGCTTGGCTCTTTAAGGGCAATGTTTGATTTGGACAGGGAAGTTAATAAACTGATTATGTTAACTTGTAACGACGAACAAGTACAATACGCCGTTCAAGCTATGGAGAAAGTAGTAGGTGACATTGAAAATTCTGAAAGCGGAGACTATATTCTATCTTTACCTATCGATTTTATTAAAATTGCTAAAAAATAGCATAATCTTTAGAGGCGTAAATTACAAATGAGCGAATATATTAATAATATTTTGGCAGACAGCCAGTCTGCCAAATTAATTTTTTATGTTGCATTGGTTTTATTTATCGGTTTGATATTCGGAAGAATTGCAAAATTATTTAAACTTCCGAACGTAACGGGATATACGGTAGCCGGCTTATTGTTCGGTCCGTATATTTTAAATGTTATCCCTAGCGATATAGCTTCGGGATTTACCGTTTTTGCGGACATTGCTCTTTCTTTTATAGCGTTTATTATAGGCAGCAGTTTTAAAAAAAGTTATTTGAAAAGAGTAGGAGCCACTCCTATAGTTATTGCCATATTCGAAGGCGTTATGGCAAGCCTTGTAACGATTGCCGTAGTTTATCTCGTTTCAAAAAATATTATTTTGGCATTATTGTTAGGCGCAATAGCATCGGCAACGGCTCCTAATGCTACAATGCTGGTAATTAAACAATACAATGCAAACGGTAATTTTACCGATTGTCTTTTGAGCGTAGTCGCCATAGACGATGCTATTGCTCTTTTTTGTTTCGGAATATCCTCGGCAGTGGCTACATCTATAACGGGAAGTGTTGAAACATCTTTGTGGATTACAATTTTAACACCTTTTTATGAAATATTAGGCTCTTTGGTATTGGGCTTTTTAATCGGATTAATATTTAATATCCCCCTAAAATTCTTTAAAAAGAAATCTAACAGGACCATTTTGGTAGTTGCATTTATATTTATTTGTAACTCTTTGGCCGTAATATTGGATATGTCTGCTTTAATGGCTTGTATGGCTTTCGGAGCAACTTTCATCAATATAAGACCCGACGCAAAACAAATTTTGGATATTGTGGATAATCTTACGCCGCCCATAAATGTTTTGTTCTTTGTAATATCGGGTGCTCAATTGGATGTGAAAATTTTAACGGTAGTAGGCGTTGTAGGCATAGCTTATATTTTTGCGAGAGTCGCAGGAAAAATGCTCGGATCTTTTGCCGGTGCCTGCATAATGAAAGCCGAACCCTCTATAAAAAAATATTTGGGTTTTGCCCTTGTACCTCAAGCGGGCGTTGCAATAGGATTGTCGTTAATAGTAGCTACGGATTTTCCCGAGGTAGGAGCAGAAGTTAGGGCGATAGTTTTGGCCGGTACGTTAATATATGAGATATTCGGACCAATGTTATCGAAATTTGCGCTTTCCAAAGCCGGAGATTTAAACAGACAACCTAATTTTGAGGAAATAAATAAACAATAGGAGATTAAATGGCTAAGAACAAATTAAAAGTTATTTTTTTAGGCGGTGTTGAAGAAATAGGAAAAAATATGACTGCCTTAGAATACGGCAAACAAATTATAATAATCGATGCGGGTGTTGCTTTCCCCACGGCGGATTTGCTGGGAGTGGATTTAGTAATTCCCAATTTTACTTATTTGAAAGAAAATGCAGAAAAAATCGTAGGATTGTTTTTAACCCACGGTCACGAAGACCATATAGGGGCAGTGCCGTATCTTTTAAAAGAAATTAATGTGCCTATTTACGGTACTAAATTCACACTGTCGCTTTTGGATAATAAATTAAAGGAACATAAATTGAATGATGTTAAATTAAATGCCGTTAAAGAAGGTTCTATTATAAAGGCAGGAGATTTCAGCGTTGAGTTTATACATGTAAATCATTCCATAGCCGGAGCTTGTGCTTTGGCAATTAAAACTCCGGTGGGAATGGTATATCATACCGGAGACTATAAAATTGATTATACTCCTGTGGACGGCAACATTGCCGATTTAAGGCGTATAGCAGAAATTGGTGACAAAGGCGTTTTGTTGATGCTCGGTGAAAGTACCAATGTCGAACATCAGGGACATTCATTAAGCGAGAGGCGTGTAGGCTTTGTTTTAGACCGCTATATTTCCGAAAATCCCGAAAAAAGAGTTATTATAGCAACTTTTTCTACCAACATTCACAGAATAAAACAAATTTTAGATGTAGCAAAACGCTATAACAGAAAAGTTGCTTTTTCGGGCAGAAGTATGGTAAATATAGTAGAAGTTGCCAAAAAAACAAAGGAAATAGAAATACCAGACGATTTAATTGTGGACATAGACAAAATAAAAAAAATAGCCGATAAAAATTTAATCATCATATCAACCGGCAGCCAGGGAGAACCTATGAGTGCGTTAACCAGAATGGCAAGCGATGAATATGTAAAAGTTACCATAGGAGATAACGATCTCGTAATATTGTCTTCTTCACCAATACCCGGCAACGAAAAAATGGTTTATGAAGTAATCAATAATTTATATAAAAAAGGTGCAAAAGTTATATACGATGCACTTTTTGAAGTTCATGCTTCGGGGCATAGTTGTCAGGATGAAATGAAATTGATTTTAAGTCTAATAAAACCTAAATTTTTTATTCCTGTTCACGGGGAATACCGTCATTTAAAACAACACGCATTATTGGCAGAAGAAATGGGAATACCTAAATATAATATATTAATTCCCAAAATCGGAACTTTTGCAGAACTTACATCTAATTCAATGGTAATGAAAAACGGAATTGTGGCAGGAAGTTTACTTGTTGACGGATCCGGCTTGGGTGAAAAAGACAGTATAGTTTTAAGGGACAGAAAACACCTTTCGGAAGACGGAATTATAATAATTTTAATCAGCTTAAATGAAAACGGTATGCTTGAATGCGAACCGGATGTTATTTCGAGAGGTTTTGCTTATTCAACGGAAAGC
>CASEPJ010000032.1 GCA_949289715.1 uncultured Clostridia bacterium | reverse complement strand
TTATGCACCAACTCGTATATTTCCCGGAAAACAATAATGGTGAATTTTCTTGCGTAGGATGCGGCAGGTGCGTGGTTAAATGTCCTGTATCGATGAACATAGTTAAAGTTATAAAGGCTTTCGGAGGTAAAAAGAATGTGTAATTGTTCATGCGGTTCTAATAAAAATGTTTTAATTCCTTTGGTAGCCGTAGTTACCGAAATAAGAAAAGATACTCCCGATGTTAAAACATTCAGAGTGGAATCTAAAAACGGCGGTGTTTGTTTTAAACATATGCCCGGTCAATGTGCGATGTTATCAATACCTGGCGTCGGAGAGGCTATGTTCTCAATTACTTCTTCTCCCACAAATACGGAATTTATGGAATTCAGTATAAAAAAATGCGGTGAATTAACTTCTTGGCTGCACAATATAGAAGTGGGACAGGAAGTTACCATAAGAGGTCCTTACGGAAATGCTTTCCCTGTCGATACTGTATTAAAAGGCAAGGATTTGCTGTTTATTGCAGGAGGAATAGGGCTTGCTCCTTTGCGTTCTGTAATAAATTATGTAAGACATTTCAGAAACGAATATGGTAAAATCGATATTGTTTACGGTGCTCGTTCGAAAGATGATTTTGTCGATTTTGAAGAAATGCAAAAAGAATGGGCAACTTCTGAAGGGGTAAATTTGCATTTAACCATCGACAGACCTCAGGAAGGTTGGAGCGGCCATGTCGGTTTCGTTCCCGATTTTGTAAAGGAACTTAATTTCGACACTAATAAATCTGTATTGGTTTGTGGCCCGCCAATAATGATAAAATTTGTTTTAAAAGCTTTAGAAAGTCTCGGTTTTGATAAAACGCAAGTATATACAACAATGGAATTAAGAATGAAATGCGGTGTAGGTAAATGCGGAAGATGCAATATAGGTTCTAAATATGTTTGTAAAGACGGACCCGTATTTAGATGCGATGAATTAGATGAACTGCCTAACGAGTATTAATGGAGGATTAAAATGGAAACTGTTAACATTTTTTTAATGGGTAAAAAATACGAAGTTCCCTCTACACTTACTATTATGGGGGCAATGGAATATGCCGGCTATAAATTAATAAGAGGGTGCGGTTGCAGAAACGGTTTTTGCGGTGCTTGTGCAACCATTTACAGAATAAAGGGCGATCAGGAATTGAAAGTTTGTCTTGCTTGTCAGACAAAAGTAGAAGATAATATGTATATAGCAACGCTTCCTTTCTTCCCACTCGTTAAACAGGTTTACGATATAAATAAAATTAAACCTACAGAAATGATAATGATGCAGTTATATCCTGAAATATACAGTTGTATAGGATGTAATGCCTGCACTAAAGCTTGTCCGCAAAGTTTGAATGTTATGCAATATATAGCATATGCGCAAAGAGGCGAGTACGAAAAATGTGCAGAGGAATCATTTGACTGTGTTGCTTGCGGAATTTGTTCTTCAAGATGCCCTGCGGGGATAACTCATCCCATGGTTTCGTTATTGGCAAGAAGATTGACCGGAAAATATATTATGCCGGAAGCTAAACATTTAACAGAAAGGGTTAATGCTATTAAGAACGGAGATTTCACTGCATTGTTGGAAGACGTAATGCAAAAACCTTTAGAAGAATTAAAAGAACTGTATAATAACAGGGAAATTGAGAAATAGGAGGCATTTATGTATACTCTCGAAATGCAAAAATCTATTGAAGCCGTAGAAGCTACCAGACAAGCACGTTTAAATGCGGATTTAAAGAGAATGACGGCTGACGAAAAAGAAAATTTATTGAAAAAATTTCATCCCGATTATAAAGAAGAAGGTTTTTCGATTTTAAAAATCGGTGCTAACAAAGGGGATAAAGTTCCTACGGAATTAGCCGATTTATTGCAGGCAAACAGCAGGCTGAAAGGGGTAAAAATCAATCTTTCGAAAGTGGATTACGACACCGATGTTTTGATTATTGGCGGTGGCGGCGCAGGGGCTTCTGCCGCAATAGAAGCAAACGAAGGCGGTGCTAAAGTTACTATAGTTACTAAACTAAGAATGGGCGATGCCAATACAATGATGGCGGAAGGCGGTATTCAGGCAGCCGATAAAGCAAACGATTCTCCCGCAATCCATTATTTGGACGCTTTAGGAGGAGGTCATTACGCCAATACGCCCGAATTACTTAGAAAACTTGTTATGGAAGGTCCTGCGGCCGTTAAATGGTTGAATGAATTGGGAGTAATGTTTGATAAAGCTCCTGACGGTACCATGATTACAACGCACGGCGGTGGAACTTCGAGAAAAAGAATGCACGCTGCAAAAGATTATTCCGGTGCAGAAATAATGCGTGTTTTAAGAGATGAAGTTATAAACAGAGGAATCGAAATTATAGATTTTACTGCCGCAATCGAATTGATAAAAGATACGGAAGGTAAAATTGCCGGTGCGGTTTTAATGAATATGGAAACCAATCAGATTTTGATTGCAAGAGCGAAAACGGTTGTAATTGCAACAGGCGGTGCCGGCAGATTACATTATCAAGGTTTTCCTACTTCCAACCATTACGGTGCTACGGCGGACGGTTTAATTTTGGGGTATAGAGCAGGTGTTCCGTTGCTATATGCGGACACGTTGCAATATCATCCTACCGGTGCGGCTTTTCCTTCTCAGATTTTTGGTGCTTTGGTTACGGAAAAAGTACGTTCCTTAGGTGCTCAATTAGTAAATAGAGATGGAGTTGCTTTTATGAATCCTCTTGAAACGAGAGATGTTTCTGCAGCTTCGATAATAAGAGAATGTAAAGAAAGAAATAACGGAATAGAAACTCAAGAAGGCCTCGGTGTATGGCTTGATACTCCTATGATTGAATTATTGCACGGTGAAGGTACTATTGAAAAGAGAATTCCCGGAATGTTAAGAATGTTTATGAAATACGGAATCGATATAAGAAAAGTACCGATTTTAGTTTATCCTACATTGCATTATCAAAACGGCGGTTTAAAAATCAATGCAAACGGAATGACCTGTGTTCAAAATCTTTTTGTAGCAGGTGAAGCTGTGGGAGGAATTCACGGCAGAAACCGTTTAATGGGAAATTCATTGTTGGATATAATTGTATTCGGAAGAAACGCCGGTCAGCAGGCTTCGAAAGCTTGCAAAGATGTAAAATTAAAAACTTTGACTTTGCAGCATGTTAAAGATTTTGAAAATGAAATGAAAAATGCCGGTATAAAAAGCAATAAGGTATCTCCTTTGTTATTGCCTACATATACTCATAGAAACAAATAATAAAATCGATTTTGAATTTTAAATTCTGTTTGAAATATTATCAAACAGAATTTTTTTTTGATTATTTTTATTTTTAAAAAATTAATTATAAAATTAAAAAATCATTGAAATAACAAATTAATCTATTAAAAAAATGATTAAAGAAAAAAACGATATTGTTTGAATATTTACCGAAAAAATTTGATGATAAAAGGCAAATTTTATTGAAAAATTTAATTTAATAATTAAAAAAATTATTAATAAAATATTGCCTTTAATAAAAATGTAGCAAATATTTATTTTATCTATTGGAAAAGTTATAATGCGATAACTAAAAAATTAATTTGAGTTTTATATTAAAAATTTTAATTATTGTGATTTAGTCACGTTATTTTTTATTTTTTTGGTGTATAATAAGATACAAGAAAATTAAACTATTTAAATTTAATTTTTTTTGAAGGAGTGTTTATTATGAGTGAAATTAAAATTACAAAAAATAATTTTCAAAGCGAAGTATTGAATTCTGATATTCCCGTGTTGGTTGATTTTTGGGCTTCTTGGTGCGGACCTTGCCGTATGCTTGCCCCTATAATAGAAGAAATAGCTAATGAATATAACGGAAAAATTAAGGTGGGCAAAATTAACGTTGATGAGGAAGAGGAGCTTTCAGCAACATTTAATATTATGAGTATTCCTACGGTACTGATTATAAATAAAGGAAAAATAGTTGCTAATTCTTTAGGCTATAAGTCGAAAAATGAAATAGTAAAATTGTTCGAAAAATTAATTTAAATAAAATTAAAAAATAGTGAATAAAAACAGGGGATTATATTAAAATAATCTGCCTGTTTTTATAAAAAAACTTTTTTTAAAAAAATATTAAATTTTTTATTGCTAATTAATTTTTTATATGTTATTATTGAGAAAAAGGGATAGTTAAGTGGATAGTTAAAAGGATAGTTATGGATTTTTATTTATTTCCTAAATTTTTTAATAATTGCAATTTAGAAGAACTAATGGAAAAAAGTTCGAATATGGGAATTTCGGGAATTAATGCAATTATTAGAAAAGGTTATTGGATAGAAGAAAATAATTTAGAAAACGATTTGAAAAAATTTGTTTCATCTGCTTATAAATATAATTTAAAAGTGCAATATGCGGATACCGATTTTTCTATGGAGCATATAGATGCTTATGAAAATGCTTTAAAAACCTTAAAATATTTCGGAATTGATAAATTTAGAGTAGCGCATAT
>CASEPJ010000031.1 GCA_949289715.1 uncultured Clostridia bacterium | reverse complement strand
CCACAATTTTATCCTTAATATCCGGTTTGTTAAAACCGGAATCGGGAGAAATAGTAAAAAAAGACGAAAATTTCAGCACTGCCTATATGTTGCAAAAAGACCAACTTTTCCCTTGGAGAACAATTGAAAAAAACATAACTTTAGGATTGGAAATAAAAAAATCCGTAACGCCGCAAAATATAGCTTTCGCAAAATCTCTGCTGGAAAAATACGGACTGAGCGAGTTTAAAAAGCACTATCCTTTTGAATTGTCGGGAGGAATGAGGCAAAGAGTGGCTCTTATAAGGACTCTGGTACTTCGCCCCGACGTATTGCTTTTAGACGAACCTTTTTCAGCGTTGGACAGTTTTACGAAAATAAAAGTTTGCGACGATGTTTATTCGATAATAAAAGAAGAAAAAAAGACAGCCGTTTTAGTAACACACGATATATCGGAAGCCATTTCCATGTCGGATAAAATAATAGTGCTTACGGCAAGACCCGCTTCGGTTAGTCTTATTATAGAAAACGACATCGAGGGAGATACTCCCCTTAAACGAAGGGAAGCCGATAAATTCCGGCAGATGTTCGATACCATCTGGAAGGAGTTGATGAAATATGGATAAATCCGGAATATCACCCGAACACAATAAATATTTAAAAAATATAAAAATAAAAAAAAGCTTGGTAATAGGCGGAAGAATTCTACTTTTAGTCGCTTTCATATGCTTGTGGGAACTGCTTGCCAGAACGGACATAATAGACGCTTTCATTTTCAGTTCCCCCTCCAGAATAATCAAAACTATAGGGGATTTAATTAACGACGGTTCTTTGGCAAAACACACTTTTATAACTTTAAAAGAAACCGTTTACAGCTTTCTTATCGCAACCGTTGCAGGTACTCTCATTGCCATTGTCTTATGGTGGTTTGAAACCTTCAGAAATATTTTGGAACCCTATTTAGTAGTTTTAAACAGTTTGCCGAAAATTGCTCTTGGGCCTATCATCATAATTTGGGTAGGTGCCGGAGAAAAAGCCATTGTCGCCATGGGCGTTTTGATTTCCATAATAATAACAATAATGAGCATGGAAAGCGCATTTTTAGAAACAGACAAAGAGAAAATTCTACTATTACGTTCCATGGGCGCCAAAAAATATCAGATTCTGTTCAAACTAATTTTACCCGCTTCCCTTCCCAACTTTATTGCCGTATTGAAAATCAATGTAGGTATGGCATGGGTAGGCACGATAATGGGAGAATATCTCGTTTCGAAAGCCGGATTGGGATATCTTATAGTTTACGGCGGTCAGGTGTTTAAATTGGATTTAGTAATGGCAAGTACCGTCATACTATGTTTCCTTGCGGGAATAATGTATTTTGCAATTGTTTTAGCGGAAAAAATATTTATTAAAAAACGAAGTTAATGATTTTATTATCAAAGTTATTCTGTTTAGGTGCACTAAAGAATTAAAATCAAATAGTTTTATTGTATTTAATTTCGGTTGGCAAAATTCTTCTTAACGACGCAAAAAAATACAATTAAACTAAAATATAAAAACACACCGTTCAATTATAAAAAACATTGGGGCTTATCATTAAAGCGTATCATTAAATGTAAATTATTTCAATATTAAAATTCTAATATAAATAATAAAAATACAAACGATAAATATAAACGATAAAATCTATTTGACATTGCAATTTTTAACTTCCATAATAACCTAAAAAATCAGGAGTATATGCTCCTGATTTTTTAGGTTATTTTTAACGACAAATCATTAATGTAATAATGTTATGCCGATAATGAATTATACATCGTAACCGGCATTATATGCCTGCCTGTATAAATAGAAGAAAGTATAAGGATCAACTATTTCCGCATTGAATTTAGGATTATTCTGTAAAAATCTGTTAAATACTGAAATACTAGACGGATCTGTTAATATACAGCGAACGGGAATGAAATAAGGCTGTTGAGGATTAGGTTTCAAACCTATCATCGTTAAAGCCGTTGTAGTTGTAATATCTCTCATCTGATAGTGCTGTACGCTACCTACATTTTTAACAATCGGTACACCTTCCTCGATTATTCCCTCACCTTTAACAAGACGTTTTGATAAGTCAAGGTCACCCAAAACATTGATTATTCCGCCCGGGAAATATTTTGCAAGACCGTAGCGAACTGCATCCGGAGGAGTGTTTGCTATCCAATTTCCCATAATGTCGACTCCGAAATCCGCTAAAATATTAGCGGCATATTCCATAGCTTCGTCAAAGGTTGTGTATAAGCCTTCGGGACGGTATTCGCTTACAAGAGAAGGCAGTCTGGAATAGCCGAAACCGTTATTTCCTGCTACCCAATAAATATTTTTTCTTCTCTCTTCGGGTAATTTATTAATGGTTTTTATAACATAATTATATGCCATAGGCACTTTTTCCATAATCATGGGAATCAACGGGAAGGCGGTAGGTACTTCGCCTAACGTATCATCCTGAACAAATACGGAAAGAT
>CASEPJ010000030.1 GCA_949289715.1 uncultured Clostridia bacterium | reverse complement strand
TAGTATAATATATTATATAAATATAATTAATTAACTAATTAGTAAAAATGTTTAAAAACAGTTGACTTAATTTTTTTTTTGTGTTAATATTTTTTAAATATTAATTTATGATAAGTTTATTTTGTTATAATACTTTATATAAATTGATTATAAAAATCGTTAATTAAACATAAAAAGACGTTGAAAAAGTTATGCTTTCGGTCCCTCGTTCACAGAGAGTCTGCCAAATGCTGAAAGGCGGAAAACGATATCGGAAGATGCTCGCTTTTGAGTCTGTTTTTCGAAAGGTGTATTTTGCATTGAGTAGTTGAACACGGTTGATTCCGTTAAAAATCTTAAAATGCATAGCATTTTAACGAGCGGGCTGCAGATGATGCGGTCAATTTGGGTGGTAACGCGCGGATATATCCTCGTCCCATATATGGGAACGGGGATTTTTGTTTTTTTACCGATTTTGTTAAGTATTGCTTGAATAAATTATTACTTATAAAAATCTGTCTGCAAATTTGACCTTATTTTATAGACAAAATTATAAAAGTAATATTGCCGCAAAAGACTTTATTGTTTTTGTGTGTTTGCTAAATAAATTAAAATTAGACATTAAATTGCACGGTTTAAATTGATATTATAATTAATTTAAATATAGATTAAGCAATAAAAACCATTAAAATATTTAAAGTAAAATTTGCAAACGATTTTACATACCGATATATAATTAAAACAAATAGTTATATCAAAATTACGTTAAAAAAAAGTAAAATTTTATATTTATTTATAAAAAATTTATTTATCTATATAGTTTATATTGAATCGATTTAAATACGGGAAAAAATAAACATTGTCAGGAGATGGATATGAAAAGTTATGTTTTGTCAATTTTAGTTAAGAATCATTCGGGTGTTTTAAGACGAGTTTCCGGTCTTTTTAGCAGAAGGGGATATAACATAGAGAGCCTTTCGGTGGGAGAGACCGAGGATGCTTCTATTTCCCGCATAACGGTTGTGGTTTCGGGAGATGATTATATAGTGGAACAAATAACAAAGCAAGTTTCCAAATTAGTCGAAGTGATAAATATAGAAAGACTTAAAAACAGCGAATCCGTATTTAGAGAACTCGCTTTAATAAGAATTAAAACCACTAATGAAATGCGTTCCGAAATAATAGAAATGATTAACATTTTCAGAGCCAGAGTTGTCGATGTTTCTGAAAATTCTTTGATTGCCGAAGTTACTGGAGATAACAGTAAAGTGGAGGCCTTTATAAAAGCGGTTGAAACATACGGTATTTTGGAACTTGTGAGAACGGGTCTTACTGCAATAAAAAGAGGCAGTGCTATCGATGCGGAAAAAATATTGGATTAATTCCGATTAAAATTAGGTAGAATTATTAGAATTAAAACAAACATTAATAAACTGAATAAATCGAACCTAAAAAAACAAATTTTATAATTAAATTTTTTAAGCGTTTAATTTGTTATATATATTTAACCCATATTGCTTTTCGGCTTATTAATCGTAAAAAAAACAGCAAACATATTTTATGTTAACAATTATAAAAATTTTTTATATAAAGGAGATAAAAAAATGGCAGTTATTTATTATGAAAAGGATTGTGATTTTTCCAAACTTAACAACAAAACTATTGCAATAATCGGCTACGGCAGCCAAGGACATGCTCATGCCCTTAACCTTAAAGAATCGGGAGCAAACGTTATAGTTGGATTATATAACGGTAGTAAATCTTGGGCAAAAGCAGAAAGTGCGGGTCTTACCGTAATGACTGCTGAAGAAGCCGCAAAAAAAGCGGATATCATTATGATTTTGATTAACGACGAAAAACAGGCTGCTTTATATAAAGAAAGCATTGCCAAAAATTTGACGGCAGGTAAAACTTTGGCTTTTGCACACGGCTTTAATATCCATTATAAACAGATAATTCCTCCAAAAGACGTAAATGTAATTATGATTGCACCTAAAGGTCCGGGACATACGGTAAGAAGTCAATATCTCGAAGGCAAAGGCGTTCCCTGTTTGATAGCCGTATATCAAGATGCTACTGGCGATGCTAAAGAAATCGGCCTTGCATATGCAATGGGAATCGGTGGAGCAAGAGCCGGTGTTTTGGAAACAACATTTAAAGAAGAAACCGAAACCGACCTTTTCGGCGAACAGGCCGTTCTCTGCGGAGGTGTTGCAGCTCTTATGAAAGCAGGTTTTGAAACTTTGGTTGAAGCTGGCTATCAACCAGAAAGTGCATATTTCGAGTGTGTACATGAAATGAAACTTATAATCGACTTGGTAAACAGAGCCGGACTTGCAGGTATGAGATATTCCATTTCCGATACGGCAGAATACGGAGATTATGTTACGGGACCTAAAATCATTACCGAAGAAACCAAAAAAGCCATGAAGGGCGTATTGAAAGATATTCAGGACGGAACTTTCGCAAGAAACTTCATTCTAGAAAATCAGGCTAATCGTCCTTACTTCAATTCAATGAGAAGAATAGAAGCTGAACATCAGGTAGAAAAAGTAGGAAAAGAACTCAGAAGCATGATGAATTGGCAGTCTGAGATTACCGAAAAATAATTATTTAATAATCGGGAGAAACAACTGTGAGACAGATTAGATTTTTCGATACCACTTTGAGGGACGGCGAACAATCCCCAGGGTGCAGTATGAATATCAGTGAAAAACTTCGTATGGCTAAGCAGCTCGATGCGTTAGGAGTAGATGTTATTGAGGCGGGTTTTGCTATTGCTTCGCCCGGAGATTTTGCCGCCGTTAAAAGCATTAGCGAAGTAGTCG
>CASEPJ010000029.1 GCA_949289715.1 uncultured Clostridia bacterium | reverse complement strand
ATGCTTACGTATCGAAAGTTTTAGAAACTTTAAAAGCAAAAAATCCTAATGAGCCTGAATTTCACCAGGCCGCTACCGAGATTTTAGAATCTCTTTCCCCGGTATTCGATAAACATCCGGAATATGAATCTGCAGCTCTTTTAGAAAGATTTGTTGAACCGGAAAGAGTAATAATGTTCAGAGTTCCCTGGGTGGACGACAAAGGTATTCCGCATGTAAACAAGGGTTACCGTGTTCAGTTTAATAGCGCAATCGGTCCTTATAAGGGCGGTTTGAGATTTCATCCTTCGGTTAATCTTTCCATACTTAAATTTTTAGGATTGGAACAAATTTTAAAAAATTCTTTGACAGGCACTCCCATAGGCGGAGGTAAAGGCGGCAGCGATTTTGACCCTAAAGGTAAATCGGATAATGAAATTATGCATTTTTGTCAAAGTTTTATGACCGAACTTTATCGTCATATCGGGCAGGATTGCGACGTTCCCGCAGGGGATATCGGAGTAGGCGGAAGAGAAATAGGTTATCTTTTCGGACAATATAAAAGAATCAGAGACGAACATGTAGGTGTTTTGACGGGTAGAGGTTTGTCTTATGGCGGCAGTCTTGCAAGAAAGGAAGCTACCGGTTACGGACTCGTTTATTTTACCGAAGAAATGTTAAACAGCAGAGGAGATTCTTTAAAAGGAAAAACCATTGTAGTTTCTGGTGCCGGCAATGTTGCTATTTATGCTGCCGAAAAAGCTACGCAACTTGGCGGTAAAGTAGTTACGTTATGCGATTCAACAGGTTACATATACGATAAAGACGGTATCGATCTTGATCTTGTTAAACAAATAAAAGAAGTAGAAAGAGCAAGAATATCCGAATATGCAAAGAGAAAACCATCGGCAGTATATCATGACGGCTGCAAAGGCGTTTGGACGGTTAAATGCGATATAGCTTTGCCTTGTGCAACTCAGAACGAATTGGATGCAGATTCGGCAGCAATTTTAATTAAAAACGGAGTAAAAGCCGTAGCAGAAGGCGCTAATATGCCTACAACATTAGAAGCAACTCAAAAATTTATCGACGCAGGCGTATTGTTTGCACCCGGTAAAGCGGCAAATGCTGGCGGAGTTGCAACTAGCGCTCTTGAAATGGCTCAGTCTTCGCAGAGATTATTCTGGAGCTTTGAAGAGGTAGATAAAAAATTAAAAGACATTATGGTTAATATTTTCCGTTCGGTGGACAAAACTGCAGAAGAATACGGCGCACACAACAACTTTGTTGTAGGAGCAAACATTGCCGGTTTTGCAAAAGTGGCAGACGCTATGATGGCACAGGGAATTGTTTAATTCTTAATTTGTTTGAATAATTATAAACTCCCTTAAAATTAAGGGAGTTTTTTTATTAATTTAAAGATTATCGATTAAAACGATTAATTATAAAATACAAACTGAATGTAAACGGTTAAATTTAAATCAATTCATCGTTTTTCATTAAAAGTTTTAAATCGGTAAGGCAATGTTTCATTAAAAACAAATTTTAATTTATTTATATTTGAAAGTATATGTTTATATTAAATATTCGATAATCGAAAAAATTATAAATACTAAAATATCGCAAATATAATAAATTATGAAAATTTTAATTTTATTGTGTTGTATTTGCCAAAATTTCATTAAACCACGTTAAAACAATTTACAAAAACTATATATTTACAGTATAATATAAGGCATCCGGTATTAATTATATTTTTATCGATTTTTTATTAAGGAGTCGCATAATGGCAGAAAAAAACGCAAATAAAAGTTTTGTTAAAGAAATAACCGATATGAACGAGGATTTTCCGCAGTGGTACACCGACGTTATATTAAAAAGCGAATTGGTAGATTACGGTCCTGTTAAGGGTACAATGGTTATTCGTCCCTACGGTTATGAAATTTGGGAAATCATACAAAGAGAATTAGATAACAGAATAAAAGCTACCGGTCATAAAAACGCTTATTTTCCGTTGTTCATTCCCGAAAGTTTTTTAATGAAGGAGGCAGAACACGTAGAAGGGTTTGCTCCCGAAGCTTGTCTTGTAACGCACGTAGGCAAGGAAAAACTTACAGAAAATTTGGTTGTAAGACCTACCAGCGAAACCATAATTTGCGATATCTTAGTATTTATAATTTTTTCGATTATCGAATATTT
>CASEPJ010000028.1 GCA_949289715.1 uncultured Clostridia bacterium | reverse complement strand
TCTTCAATTCTAGCAGGATGAATTCTTCCGTCCGAAATTAGTTTTTCAAGGGCTATACGGGCAATTTCTCTTCTTACGGGGTCAAAACCGGATAATACTACAACTTCGGGAGTGTCGTCTATTATTAAATCAATACCCGTTGCACTTTCCAAAGCTCTGATATTTCTTCCCTCTCGTCCTATAATACGCCCTTTCATTTCGTCACCAGGCAAAGGCACAACCGAAACCGTACTCTCAGAAGTATGATCTATAGCACATTTCTGAATAGCCAGACTAAGTATTTCCCTGGCTTTTTTATCGGCTTCTTCCTTTGTTTTTGCCTCAAGTTCTCTGACGGCAATCGCAGCATCTCTTTTTGCTTCGTCTTCTATAGAAGCAACGAGCTGAGCTTTTGCTTCTTCTCTTGTGAGTTCCGCAACTTTTTCTAATTCTGCAGTAATTTTTTTATTCGATTCTGCAAGATTAGCTTCCAACCTTTTCAATTCGTTTTCCTTATTGGAAAGATTTTTTTTCTGCTGCTCTACCGATTCCTGTTTTCTGTCTAAACTTTCCTCTTTTTGAATTAATCTCGATTCTGTTCTTTGGATTTCCTGACGTCTATCTTTGGATTCTTTGTCAAATTCGACACGCAATTTATGAATTTCTTCTTTAGCTTCAAGAATAGCTTCTTTTTTATAAGTTTTACTTTCCTGAATAGCCTCGTCAATTATTTTTGATGCCGTTTCTCTTGCTTTGTTGTTTTTACTGTTAATTACAGCTATATAAATAAATATTGCCGCAACCGCACCAATTACGAGGGCGCCTAACGCAATACCTACAACTCCGCCAGCAGAAACAGATAAAATACTGCCTGCCATTTGCAACCTCCTTCAATAGATTAAATATAAGTCTGAAATTTCATTTGAAATAATATTTAAAAAAAGTTAAAAAAGTACATTAACCCGTATCAATATTATATCTGAAAAAAGTTAAAAAACTCTAATAAAATTCCGACACCGCTTAAAATATGCGTCGGTTCGTACGAACGCATACTTTAAACATTATTATTTTATAATAATAATGTATTTTTGTCAAGTTATTTACACTTATAACAGTTTTCTTAAAAAAAATATAATATAATTTTTAGATATATGTTTAAATTGTCGTTAAAAAATAATTCGGATTAAAATAATAGTCTCATTGTTTTATTCATAATTTAATAACTATAAAATTTTGACTTTATTATAATTAAAAAACAAATATAACTTTTTTAATCGATGGGATTTAAAGTTTTTAGTTTGCTGTTTATAAATACAAAAAAGGGTGCATATATATACACCCTTTAATTTTTAATTATTTTTACTGCTTCTCTTTTTAGCAGCTTCTGCTTTTTTCTTTCTTCTAACAGAAGGTTTTTCATAAAACTCTCTGCGTCTGATTTCGCCCAATATACTGTCTCTTTGACATTTACGTTTAAATCTTTTTAAAGCACTGTCTAAAGACTCGTTTTCACCGACTTTAACTGTGGACACCTATATCGCCTCCTCTTTTTCAGAATCAACTAAACGTTAATATTTAATATTATACATAAAATCCTAATATTGTCAAGCTATTTATTCGTATTTGTTGATTTTTTTAATATTTCATTTCTATACCGGACAATACAGCCTGTTTATATAAATTCATAAAAGTATAAGGATCCACAAATTCAGCATTGTAAACGGACTGGAACTCATTACTTTGAAGCTGCTTATTAACTCGACTTAAAGAACTCGGATTCATCAATACGCATCTTATCGCAATAAAATAGGGACGATCGGGATAAGGAGTGAGACCGAGATTGTGTTCGAAATCAAATTCTGTTTTTAAACTGTCCAAAGAATTATGAGAATGGAAACGACACATACCAATAGTAGGAACTCCGCTTTCGGTAACTCTGTCTCTCACCGAAGCAACACTAGAATATATAACGCCTTTAGGGAAGTATTTTGCAAGGGCCGTTTGCAATTCTTCGCTGGCCTTTTGCTCTACACCATCTATAGTGGTGCCCTCAATTAAAAATCCCATTAAATCCACTCCGTACTCTTTTAAAATATCGGAAGCATATTTCAAAGACTGATCAGCCGAGCCATATAAACCTTCCGGACGATTTTCGGAAGTTAAATAAGATATATAGGAATATCCAAATCCGTTATTAGGTGCTACCCAATATATATTTTCCTTTTTCTCCTGAGGTAAATTATTGATTAAATTAAATACATAATTATATGCGTGAGGCACCCTTTCCATGACCGCAGGCGATAATCCGTAACTTAAAGGAATGTCTCCTAAAGTCGAATCGTTTTTAAGCAGCATAACCAAATAATCGTTTACCCAACTCGAAGCATCGAAATCTCCCATATAAACATATATATAATTTTTATTTTCTAAAGGTACGGACTTATATCTTTCGGTATCGCCGGTTTGGTAAACTACGTCTTTATCTATTCCTATTTCGGAATAAAGAGAAACATTGGCAAGACCTCTGTCATCAACAATTTTGTATGCACCGTAATAGCCGTAAAGCGTAGCCCATGCACCTTCAGCCTGAACGTCTGAATAAGATAAATCATATCCTTCAATAGGATAGGTATATTTATAGGTAAAAGGTA
>CASEPJ010000027.1 GCA_949289715.1 uncultured Clostridia bacterium | reverse complement strand
CCGATACGCCGGAAGTTATATTAAGAAAATTCAAACGTGCCGTTACCGATAGCAATAATTGCATAAAATATTCCGATGAATCGTCGGGAATTTCCAATTTATTGACCATATATTCCGCCTTTACAAACAAAACCATTCCTCAAGCAGAACAAGAGTTCGAAGGTTTAGGTTACGGAGATTTCAAATTGCGTGTTGCCGAAGCCGTTATAGAAAAGTTAGCACCCGTTCAAGAAGAATATAAAAAACTTTTAAACGATAAAGGATATTTGGAAAGCGTGTATAAAGAAGGCGCCGCCAAAGCGCAATACAAAGCAAGAAAAACCCTTTCGAAAGTTTACAGAAAAGTAGGATTCGTTCAAAGATAAAAAGGAGAAAAAATGTTCGGATACATTACCCCAGAAAAACCGGAAATGAAACTTAAGGATTTTTATCTTTATAAAGCATATTATTGCGGTCTTTGCATTGCCTCCGGTAAATCTTTCGGGCAATTTTCAAGATTTACGACCAATTACGATTTTACCTTTTTAAATTCTCTCGTTCATTCCTACAAAAACGTCGAACCTACAATAATCAATAGGACTTGCGTGCTCCATCCTTTTAAAAAACGTTCAACAGTAGCAGACGAAATTACAAATAAATTGACTTTAATAAATGTTCTTTTAATATATCACAATGCTTTGGACGATATAAATGATGAAAAATCATTCAAAGCCAAAAACGTTATAGGTTTATTAAAAAAAGCCTATAAAAAAGCAAAAAAGCAAAATCCCTTGGCAGAAGAAATCATAAGCCGCAAATATGCCGATTTAAAAAAATTGGAAAACGATAAAGAGATAGTGCTGGACAAATTATGCGACCCTTTTTCGGTTATGATGGCGGAACTGGGAATTCAATTGATAGAGGAACATAACGAAAATTTTTATAATCTCTGCTATAATTTAGGTAAATGGGTGTATTTGATAGACGCCTTAGACGATTACGATAAAGATATAGAAAAAAAATGCTTCAATCCGTTTTATTATTCCTTTGAAAAATGCCAAAACAAAGCAGAATTTTTAAAAACAAACGAAAAAAACTTAAAAGAAATTTTTTATTGTACTTTGAACGCAATTACCGATAATTATCTTATGTTGAATATAAAAAGCAATATATGCGAAAATATATTATTCGTAGGTATAAAAAATAAAACACAAGCCGCATTGGAGGGCAAAAAATGCGAAAAAACCCGTATATGATATTAAACATCCCCGATAACTCACCGGATGACGTTGTAGATAACGCATATGCGTCTTTAAAACAGCAATATTCCAACGATATGTATTTGGAAGGCGAAGCCGGCAGAACGGCAGCCAAAAAACTGACCGAATTGGAAGACGCATATCGAGATATTTTGGAAATAAGAAACGCAAAAAACAATCAGGAAAATTACGGAAGTAATTTAGGAGAAATAAACGAACTGATAAAACAGAACCGATTAAACGAAGCACAGGCCAAACTGGATTCGATTACCGAACATACCGGCGAATGGCATTATTTACAGTCAATTATTTATTATAAAAAGAATTGGCATTTAGAAAGCAAAAAACAACTATCCATGGCTTTACAATTGGAGCCTAACAATCCGAAATACAAAGAAGCCTATCAAAGGTTGGAGTCTATGACGGGTTCTTCGTATAATCAAAATATGGGGCATGCCCCTCAGGCCGAATACAGAAGCACAAACAGCGGATGTTGCAGCGATTCGGAAAGCAATTGCTGTCTTAATTTACTCATTGCGGATTGCTGCTGCGAATGTATGGGCGGCGATCTAATTCCCTGTTGCTGATGAAACGGAATATAACGGCAGATATCGCTTTGGCGGGAATACTTACAGCCGTAACGGTTATTCTGCTGATTTTATCTTCCCTTTTACCCACTGCAAGAGTGGCTGCATTTGTTATTTGCGCATTTCCCGTATATTTGCCTTTGACCAGAAAAAAGTTCAAACTCGCAATCGTGATTGCGCTGGCTTCAAGTGTCCTTTCTCTTCTTATCGTTCCCAACAAACTTTATATACTGCCCTATCCCTGTTTTGTTGCACCCTTTGCGATTATTCAGGTAGCGTTAAAAGATAAAGTTTTTAAATGGCTGGAATATTTGATAAAATATTTATTTTTTAATATTGTATGTGTGGCATTTTATTTTATTTTTAATGCTTTTGTCGATATGACCGCAATAATGAACGCCTTTAACGTTTCGAAAACAATTGCAATAATAATTTTATGGTTGCTTTTAAATATTGTATTTTTCTTATACGACTATGCTACACGAATAATTTTACCGAAACTTGCCCATATATATGACAGAATCGATAAAAATAACAAATCAGACAATACGAACTCTCCAAACAATACAAACGGAACAGACGATACAAACAAAACTCCGCATGATTAGCGGAGTTTTTTATTTTTTTTAAACCTGACAATATTTTTTTAACAAAACTTAATTTTAAATAATTGATAACCTTATGTCTTAAGAAGCGGATATGCTTTTTTTCTTTTTGAATTTTATCGTCCTCATAGAATTTAAAATTGCAAGGAAGGCAACTCCTACATCTCCGAACACAGCCCACCACATATTGGCAAAACCAAATGCGCTTAAAATTAAAATAATTACTTTTATTGCAAGAGCAAAGACGATATTTTCCCTGACGATTTTTTGAGTTTTCGACGCTATAGTTTTTGCTGTAAGTATGCCTGACAAATCATCCTTCATTAAAACTATGTCGGAAGCTTCTATTGCACTGTCGCTGCCTATCTTTCCCATAGATATGCCGACATCGGCCCTCATTAATACCGGAGCATCGTTTATTCCGTCCCCGACGAATGCTACAACCTGTTGTTTTTCTTTGTGTGCCATTATTTTTTCCAGCTCGATAACTTTATCGACGGGCAATAAATTAGCTTTATATTCGGAAATTCCTGCCTTATCGGCAATATCTTTGGCATAATCGGCATTATCGCCCGTAAGCATAACGGTTTTAATGCCTTTATCGTTCAATGCTTTTATTACCTTGGCGCTGTTTTCTTTTAAGGAATCGGCAACCACAATATAGCCTTCCTGCACGTTGTTTTTAGCCACATAAATTACGGTACCGATATCCCGACATATATCGATGCTTATGCCTTCTTTTTCCATAAGTTTTTCATTGCCTACTACAATACGGTTTGATTTATTAGAAGCAATAATCCCCTTGCCGGCAATTTCTTCGATTTCGTAATCGTTAATGTCTGTTTCACCCGCCGCTTCGACTATACTTTTTGCAATAGGATGCAACGAGCCTTTTTCCGCAATGGCTGCAAGGTGTAAAATATATTCTTTCTTTTCGGCGGGAAAAACTTTTTGTACTTCGAATTTACCTTTTGTTATTGTGCCCGTCTTATCGAATACGAAAATATCCGCTTTATCTATCATTTCGAGATAGGAACTGCCCTTAAAAAGAATACCCTCTTTAGATGCACAGCCTATTCCGCCGAAAAACCCTAAAGGAACGCTTATAACCAATGCACACGGACAACTTACGACAAGAAAGTTCAATGCTCTTTGCGTCCACATTATCCACATAGAATCGAACAGAGAAGGTATAACGGCAAGCAGTATGGCGCCTATTACAACAATGGGAGTATAATATTTGGCAAAACGAGTAATAAAATTTTCTGCTTTTGCTTTTTTTTCGGAAACATTTTCTACCATATCTAAAATTTTAGATACGGTTGAATCGTAAAACTCTTTCATTACGGTTATGTAAAGCACACCGTCGGTATTAATACTTCCGCTCAATACTTCTTCTCCTGCTTCACAGTAACGTAACACCGATTCGCCCGTTAATGCCGATGTATCCAAATTGGCACTGCCTTTTAATATAATACCGTCCAAAGGTATTCTTTCTCCCGGTTTTACCACTATCAAGTCACCGGCTTTAATATCTTCGGGAGATAAAACATTTTCTTTATCCCCATCGATTTTAACTGCTTTGTCGGGGCGTATGTCCATCAGTTCTTTTATTGATTTTCTCGATTTATTAACTGCGTAATCTTGAAAATATTCCCCTATTTGATAAAACAGCATTACAGCCACCGCTTCGGCATAATCGGAAATTATAAAAGCTCCCAATGTTGCCAGCGTCATTAAAAAATTTTCGTCGAAAATCCGGCCGTGTAAAATATTTTTTATTGCTCTTAATAAAATGTCGTACCCTATTAACAAGTATATTGCAGCAAAAACAATGCCTTTTAAAACCAAATTATTTATGACGTTATCGAACAATATAATAGAAATTATCAATAAAACAAACGATACAATAATTCTTGCGATAACGAATGTGTTTTTTTTCATATTTTTAAATACCCTTGATTATACATTCGGGTTCAAATTTCTTTACCGTATATTTTAAATTTTCCACCGTTTGTTCATACAATTCGTCTTTAATATCAATTATCATCCTTTGAGAAAGAAAATTGATGGAAACATGATTTATCCCTTCTATCTTTGCCAATTTACTTTCCAACTTCGCAGCACAATTTGCGCAATCCAAGTTTTCGATTTTAATATTTTTCTTCATAACATTCTCCTTCTATTCATTTATGTGTTCAATAGCCATTTTGAAAATTAGTTCCACATGTTCATCTGCCAAGGAATAATAAACCTCTTTCCCGGATTTTCTTACTTTAACGAGTTTTGTCTGCCTTAGGATTCTTAATTGATGAGATATAGCCGATACCGTCATGCCCGTCAATGTGGCTATATCGCACACACATAATTCCGCTTCAAAAAGCGCATATAAAATTTTGGTTCTTGTGCTGTCCCCAAAAACTTTAAAAAGTTCCGCCAAATCATATATTATTTCTTCTTTAGGCATTAACTTTTTTACTTTTTCCACAACGCTTTCATGCACTTTTTCTATTTGGCAAATTTCATCTTTCATATTTTCACCGCTCTGACTTTTATTCTATTATATTCAAATAATTGAACAATTATTCAACTGTTATTATTATATGTCTCTTAAAAAAATTTGTCAACTGTTTTTTAAAAAAATTTAAATAAAAAAAACTTCTTTTTTAAAGAAGTTTTAAATGCAAATAAATAATTTACTTTAAAAAAATAAATATTAATTTTAATCGTCTAATAACTCTTCATAAGTAACATTAAATATGACTTTTAAATCTCTAAGCGTTTCAATATCAGGTTCGGAATATTTATTTTCCCAATGATTTATTGTTTTATCGCTTACCTTAAGTCTTTCTCCAAGTTCCTTTTGAGTCATTCTGTTTTCAAGTCTTAGTCATTTCAAATTGCTGGAAAACATTTTCACAACCCTCCACAGAATTTTATCTTATTATATTATCTCGGAAAATGAGAAAGATTTGTTAAAAATTTCAAAAATTGATACCGCTTTATTAAACTTTTAAAATAAAAAAATTTCTAAACAAAAATAAAATTAAATAAAAAAATAAAAGGCAATAAAAATAATTACTTATACAATATATTCAGCAAATCGGCAGGCCGATCCAAATAAAAATCCGCAGGTATATTTTTAGTCTTACTTCCCCATACTGCCAATGCGCCATATACTTTCGCACCTCTTGCACAGTTCATATCGTATATAGTATCTCCGATATAAATTGCTTCGGTATTTTTAATTCCGGCTTTATTTAAATAAAAAATTAATGGTTCTTTGTCCGGCTTGTGCAACTTCGTATCCTGAGCACAAACGGATATATCGAAATAATCCTTAATGGAATAAGGAGCAAACTGCGTTTCCATTTCGAATCTGTTTTTCGAAGTAACCACTCCGAGTTTATAACCCAATAATTTTAAATTTTTTAAAAGTTCTTCTATTCCGTCAAATAGAGTAATTTTATCCCTGTATTTTATAACATTGAGTTCCCAAAGCCTCAAAGCCTTTTTTACATCAGGACATTTTAAAATTTTAATCGTTTCTTCTCCCGGAATGCCAAAGGAAAATCTCAAATCCTCATAGCTGTATTTTTTACCCGTTTGGTCTTCCACCGCTTCTTTCAATGCGGTGAGAATAGCATATTCAGTATCCGTTAAAGTGCCGTCTATATCAAATATTACATGTTTAATAGTCATATGTTTTTTCCTGTGCCGTATAATTATAACAGTAAATTAATCCGGTGTCAATCAAGTTTCATAACGGAGTAAAAATACGTGAAAATTTTATTTTTTATTAGTTTTAAAATAGTGTCTTTTACAAAAAAATTTAATACATAAAAAAATCGGCCATTAACTTAAAAAATAAATATAGATCAGCTTATATAGTTTACCCATAAAATGGCAATACCTAAAACTAAAAGAATAGCCCCCGTTACTCGGTTCAATACTTTAGGAGATGCTTTATTAGCCAACTTGGCTGCAATTCTTGCCCAAATCAAAGTAAATATAACGCAAAGAACCAAAATTAGTATATCTACGCTACCATCAATGACAAAATGCGATATTGCACCGGTAAACGCCGTAAAAGTCATAATAAAAACACTTGTTCCTACAGCCGTTTTTAATTCAAACCCCAAAACGCCGGTCAAAACCAAAAGCATCATCATTCCGCCGCCGGCGCCCACAAAACCACAAATAAAACCCACAATTATTCCGCAAAGAACAGAAAAAACTGCTTTCTTTTTTGGCGATGCGGAATTCATCTTTTCTTTTGTGGTCATTACCGGTTTTACTAAAAATCTTATTCCCAATATAAGAGTCATAACCGTTGAAAAACCGCCCATTACGTCATTGTGAATAAAACTTGCGACATAACTTCCAACAAAAGTAAAAACTATAACGGTTATCATCATTATAAAACCGTTTTTTATATCGAGATTTTTATTTCTTCCGTATTCTACGGCTGAAACCATGCTGGCTAAAACATCAGAAGCCAAAGCAATACCTACAGCCTGATACGCCGGTACCTTTAAAAAAGCTATAAGCATGGGAGCAATAACAGCAGCGGCACTCATTCCGGCAAAACCTGTGCCTAAACCTGCACCCATTCCCGCAAAAAAACAAACTAAAACTTCAGCCCATATCATAAAATTCAATTACTTTTTCGTTATACAATAATTTTATAATTATTTAAAATTAATTTTTAATGAATGTTTTAATAGTTTCTTTATATCATCGATTTTAATTATATTATATTCAATTTTAATTAATAAAACGATAACAAAATATGTTTAAATTATAACATCATAAATTTTTGATGTCAAACTCTTTTTTTCATAGATGATTTTTAATTCAATAATAAAACAATTAATAAAACAATCGTTATAATTCTAAAAAATTTATAAATATTTTATTATAAATTTTTTTTATTATCAAATAATAAAACAAAAAACCTTGACAAAAACAATATATTATTATAAAATATATCGGTAGCGTATGGAGAAGTACCCAAGAGGCTATAAGGGGCTCCCCTGCTAAGGGAGTAGACCGAGAATATCGGTGCGCGAGTTCGACTCTCGCCTTCTCCGCCATTAGTGAATAATACGAACTCTGAAAACGGGTTCGTATTATTTTTGCCGTCAAATACTTCGGCATTATCTTTTAACGAAAATAAACGCTTTAAATTTTGCTGTTTCGTGGCGGCTATAGTAGTACAGATTTTGCAGAAAACTAAAGCAAAAACATTTTATTGTATTTAGCTACAATCAAAAGACTTTATAGGG
>CASEPJ010000026.1 GCA_949289715.1 uncultured Clostridia bacterium | reverse complement strand
TTTTCTTAAAGTAAGTACTCCTTCCGTAGTTAAATCTATACCTTCAATGCTTCCTATGGGTGGTACGTCTTTATCCGGAAAATCAAAGGATGCTTTAACTTCTTTACCGAGATATCTGGCAACTATCTGAGAACTCGTACCGCCGCAAACGATTTTTTTACCCTCTCCGGATAAAAACCTTGCAACATAATAATTATCTTTTTCCTTATCTACCGGAGGACCTACCATAATGCTGACTTTTAATTCTTCCCTAATCTTTACTGCGGCAACCGTGGTATCGTCTCCCGGTTTATCCAAATAAAGGTCGTTGCAAGATGAAGCAAGCAAGCACGCAATGCATCTTGCACTCATGTAGGGTTTTACTTCTCTGTCAAGGTATTCCATTACCTGCTCTCGCTGCCAGCCGAAATTCAAAGTCATTCCTATTCCGGCATGAATTACTCCGTCGCTCATCACAACAACGACATCTCCTGCAGTTAAATTCAAAACCGATTTATAAACTTTTTTACCGCTTAAAATTAGCTCTTCTCTGTCAAAATCGCCGCATTTGCCGTTATGTATAAATATTGCCTGAGGATTATCGAATTCTATTAGATAACCTTTCCCCTCTTCGTTTATATGAATGACGGAAAAAGTCGAATAGGCAACTCCTCTTACTTTACATACGGGCAGCGACTGTAATATAGTGTCAATGCACTCTTCGATTTCGACGTTTTCCGAAATCATCGTGCATAAAATTTTGGAAGTAAGCGTGGAAAGTATATTGGCTTTAACTCCGCTGCCCAAACCGTCAGCAAGTACCAGCGTTGTATATTCTCCGTTCTTTTTATATTCTACTTTATCTCCGCACAGTTCTTCATTATTTTTATTAAGCGATGTATAGCCGCTTTCCAAAAACAAAGCCATAACTATTCTCCTTTATTTTCGTCAAGCAATGTTTTTTTGAGTTTCAACAAAGCGACCTTTGTTTCTGCTGTAGTCTCTCCCAAAAGGGAGGCAATTTCTTGTGCGACACGCATTTGTTTTTTAATAACTTCATCGGTTGTGGAAATGGTTTCGAGTTTAACCGATGCAAGTTTTTCGTCGTAAGTGGTTTCTTCTGTGATGTCTTTAAATACACCGAACAAAACTTTCTCCTTTTTTAAAACGATTATAGAAACTTCGGCGAATTTTTTAGTATTCGGAATATATAATTTTTTTCTGTAAATATTTTTTTCTTCAGAAACTGCGGACATAAAATCCGTAGCGTCTATAAATTCGTAAATATCCCTGCCCTTTATAAATTTATCCTGAATGCCGTAAAGGGATATGGCTTTATTGTTAATGTCTATTATTTTAAAATCGTAATTGATTAAAATAATTCCGTTCGGACTGTTTTCTATTATTTCGTTTGACATAGATTCCGCACGTTCTCTCATATAAGGAAGACACATTTCAATATCGGCATAGCCGTTGGCAACAGCCCATGCCTTTTCTCTGCAGGTATTATATCCGCAAGCACCGCAGTTTAACTCGTCTTTAGGAGTAAATTTGCCTGTTTTTGCAAGTATATCTTCAATTTCTTTTGCCGAAGGAATATGATCATCCGGCTTTATCCTCTTATGAACTAAAGAAAAATCTATATCTTTCGGAATTTTTATACTGCTCGTGCCGCCTTTCGATATATCTTTGTTGGTATATTCTCTTATTTCACCGTTGGCTTTGACTGCAACGCCTTTGGGAATTAAACTGCACGGTCCGTTAATGCAGGCATATTCGCAACTGTTAAGTTCCAAAAACATATTGGAGAGAGAATTTATGTTTTCCAGCACTTCTCGGCATTTATCCGCCCCGTCAACCGCAACAAATTCATACCCGTCCACATAATTTTCGAACGATTTAATTATACCTCTGGAAATGGGATAATATTTTGCCCTGTTAACTGTATTATCTTCCTTTGCAACTGGAATTTTGGCAATATCTTCAAGTATAATATTGTGCGCTTCGAAAAGTTCCTGTAAATCTTCAAAGGTCAAAACCCCGTCCAAAAGTCCGCTTTCCGCAGCTTCTCTTTTTTTTGCGATGCAAGGTCCAATAAAGACCAACTTCGCATCGGGATAACGCTTTTTTAATATTTTTGCATGGGCAAGCATGGGCGAGTCCACCGGCGCAAGATAAGGAAGAGCTTCCGGATAATAAAGTTCAATCATTCTATTTACCGCAGGACAAGCCGACGATATCAGATTTTTATATTTTTTACTTAGCAGCATTTCTTTGTATTTTGCAGTAACTATGGCTGCTCCTACCGCCGTTTCCTCCGCATCGTCAAAGCCCAATTTTCCCAATGCTATTTTAAATACATTGAAATCCTGAACGGAAAAGCTAGAAACAAAAGAAGGCGCCACACTTGCAATAACTTTTTTACCGCTTTCCAAAAGTCCGATAACTGCATCTTTTTCGCTATGAACTTTTTTGGCATTCTGAGGACAAACAGAGGTACATTTCCCGCACAATATACACCTTTTATCTATAATCTGTGCCTGATGATTGATAACTTCGATTGCCTTAACGGGACATTCCCTCAAACATTTGTAACAATCTTTGCACCTTGCGTTTTTAAATTCAAGATAATTAACCATAATAATTTTATTCTCAAATTTTATTCTCAAAGCCTTTTAGGCATTATTGATTTTTGCGGCAATAACGTCGTAAAAAAAAGATTCCGCATTTTCGGGTTTTACGGCATAAGGCTCACCGTCTACGGTAACGCTTACCCCTTCACTGTCGCAACGTCCCATACAAAAAGTACCTCCCAATTCCATTCTGTCCGACAGATGATTAGCCGCAAGCAAATCCTGAAAAATTTCTACGACTTGTCTTGAACCTTTTAAATGGCAGGCACTGCCTATACATACAGTAACTTTAATCATATTTTCCTCACCTATAATTTTTTGTTAATAAATTTCAATTTAATAATAAAAACGATTAACCGAATGTTATTATTCATAATCTACTACGTTTATCCACTGCATTAAAAATTCTTTCTCTTCTTTTTTTCCTTTAACCAACTGCGAAGAAGCCACAATGGGCATCCATTGCTGAACGTATTTTTTTGAAGTTTCGGTTTTTTGACAAAACAAATTCAAATATTTTTCAGCCAGTTCATCTTTTTTGGCAAGTTTAAAAAGCAAATACGATCTTGCTACATCGGCAGAAGCGTTGCCTTGAGTAACATGCGCCCAGTCTATAATATAAGGCTTGCCCTCAGGTGTGATTATAATATTGCTGGGATTAAAATCTCCGTGGCAAACTTTCGAATGTTTCGGCATACCTTCGAGACGAATATGCATATCGTACCTTGTAGTGGCGTCAAGTTCGGCCTCGCATATTTTTCTATTCATTTTATCTTTTAATTTAGTCAACAACGGAGCTTTTTGTTTGTGTACCGTCATTTGTAAATCAACAAATAAATTTATATATTCATCTTCCTTTTCGGGATGTTCTTTCATTAATGTTTCCAGGGTTTTTCCTTCTATATAATCTAAAAAAATTGCCCATTTCCCGTCGATTTTGGCAACTTCCAATATTCTCGGAACATTAAGGTCGGTCTCTTCCACCCTCGCCTGATTTAAAGCCTCGTTTAAAATATTAGCCTTGGAGAATTCTTCATTGAATACTTTTATTACCTTATCGCCGTCCCTATAAACGGTTTTGTTATTTCTTACCGCTATTACTTTCTGCATAACAAACTCCCTTTATCTTTTTTTACCTGCAGGAATTTCCCTGCAGGTATGTTATTATTTTATAATTTTTTTAACATATTGTCAATAGCAAATTAAAATTAAAATATAATAATTAAAACACAGTTAGTATACCTATTAAACCGCTTTAATAACGACACATCATTTAATTTTAATAAGCGTAATTTTAACCATTAGTAATATCCGTTTTTTAATTTTACTTTTTTATTAATTTTTTCCGTAATAAGCATTAAGATACATTTCTTTAAGTTCGGACATCAACGGATATCTCGGATTTGCTCCGGTACACTGGTCGTCAAATGCCTGTTCTACCATTTCGTCCAATCTGTTGAGAAAATCTTTTTCATCGATACCGTAATCTTTAATCGTCTTTTTAATACCGACCTTATCCTTAAGTTCGTTTACTGCTTTAATTAAATTTTCAAATTTTTCTTCTTCGGTTTTGCCCTTTAGTCCTAAATAATCTGCAACTTCGGCATATTTAGCCATTGTATGAGGATGATCGTATTGAGGGAAAGTACCCATCTTAACCGGAGTTTCGCTGGCATTGAATCTTAAAACCTGTTCTATCATCAAAGCATTTGCAATTCCGTGCGGTAAATGATGGAAAGCTCCCAATTTATGTGCCATAGAATGGCATATTCCGAGAAATGCGTTTGCAAAAGCCATACCCGCCATAGTCGCAGCATTTGCCATTTTCTCACGAGAAACAGGGTCATTAGGTCCGTTATCGTAAGCTCTCGGTAAATATTCAAATATCATTTTCAAAGAACGTAAAGCCAAACCGTCGGTATAATCGGTAGCAAGCATGGAAGCAAGCGCCTCCAAATCATGAGTTACCGCATCTATACCGGAAGCCGAAGTAAGACCTTTAGGAGCGTTCATCATCATATCGGCATCTATTATTGCCATTTTAGGCATTAATTCGTAGTCTGCAAGGGGATATTTTACTTTGCTGTTTTCATCGGTAATTACGGCAAACGGCGTAACTTCGGAACCGGTACCCGCAGAAGTCGGAACTGCAATGAAATATGCTTTTTCTCCCATTTTAGGGAATGTATAAACTCTTTTTCTTATATCGGAAAAGCGCATAGCCATATCCATAAAATCTACTTCAGGATGTTCGTACATTACCCACATAATTTTACCTGCGTCCATAGCCGAACCGCCGCCTACTGCTATTATGCAATCGGGATTAAACGCTCTTATGGCTTTTGCTCCCTCTTTAGCGCAGCCCAAAGTCGGGTCGGGTTCCACGTCGAAGAAAGTCGAATGTTCAATGCCCATTTCGTCGAGTTTATCGGTAATCGCTTTGGTGTAACCGTTATTGAACAGGAAATTATCGGTAACAATAAATGCTCGTTTTTTGCCCATTACATTTTTCAGCTCGTCTAATGCCACGGGCAAACATCCTTTTTTAATATATATTTTTTCCGGCGCTCTAAACCACAACATATTTTCTCTCCTTTCCGCAACGGTTTTTATATTTATGAGATGTTTAACTCCGACATTCTCGGAAACCGAGTTGCCGCCCCAAGATCCACACCCCAACGTAAGCGAAGGTGCAAGTTTAAAGTTATATAAATCTCCTATTCCGCCTTGAGAGGAAGGAGTATTTATCAAAATTCTACAAGTCTTCATTCTTGCCGCAAATTGATCAATTTTATCCTTTTGCGTTACGGCGTTTACATATAAAGAAGAAGTATGACCGTAGCCGCCGTCGGCAATAAGCTGTTCCGCTTTATTTAATGCGTCTTCGAAATCATCTGCCTTATACATAGCTAAAACTGGGGAAAGTTTTTCATGAGCGAATTCTTCGGAAAGTTCAACGCTTGTAACTTCACCAATTAATATTTTTGTGCTTTCGGGAACTTCAACACCTGCTAAAGCTGCTATAGTATGCGCCTTTTGGCCAACTATTTTAGCATTGAGAACGCCGTTAATTAATATTGTTTTTCTAACTTTTTCGGTTTCATCGGGTGTTAAGAAATAACAACCTCTTGACTTAAATTCCTCTTTTACCTGTTTGTAAATATCTTTAAGAACAATACACGACTGTTCGGAAGCACATATCATACCGTTATCGAAAGTTTTTGAATGAATAATCGAATTTACTGCCAACAAAATATCTGCCGAAGAGTCTATTATTGCGGGAGTATTGCCCGCACCGACGCCCAATGCAGGTTTACCGGAAGAATATGCGGCTTTTACCATACCTGGACCGCCTGTAGCAAGAATTATATCCGCCTCCTTCATCAAGGTATTTGTCATTTCTAAAGAAGGTACATCAATCCACGATATAATATTTTCGGGAGCACCCGCCAAAACTGCCGCCTCTAAAACCGCTTTTGCGGCTGCTATAGTGCACCCCTTTGCTCTCGGATGGGGACTGATTATTATACCGTTTCTGGTTTTTAAAGCAATCAAAGTTTTGAATATTGCAGTGGACGTAGGATTGGTTGTAGGTATTACCGCAGCAATCAAACCGATAGGCTCCGCAATTTTTTTAATGCCGTAAGCTTTATCTTCTTCTAAAACACCGCAAGTTTTTGTATTTTTATATGCATTGTAAATATATTCGGCAGCATAATGGTTTTTTATTACTTTGTCTTCCACAACCCCCATACCCGTTTCCTGAACGGCCATTTTGGCTAGCGGAATTCTGAGTTTATTTGCAGCGGAAGCACATGCGGCAAATATTTTATCAACCTGCTCTTGCGTATAAGTCGAAAATTTGCTTTGAGCTTCTCTTACTCTGTTTATTGCCTCATTCAGTTTT
>CASEPJ010000025.1 GCA_949289715.1 uncultured Clostridia bacterium | reverse complement strand
TTTATGTATAATGATATAATAAAAAAAGTATAATTTTTAAAAAAATAATGCATGAGGAATAATATGAGCAACGTATTAGATGTTTTAAGAGACAGAGGATTTATAAAGCAAACAGTTTACGAAGACGATCTTAGAAAAATTTTGGAGAAGGAGAGTGTTCCTTTTTATGTCGGGTTTGACCCCACAGCAAATAGTTTGCATATAGGTCATTATATTCCGATAGTCGCTATGGCTCATATGCAAAGGGCGGGGCATAAACCTATTATTTTGATTGGCGGCGGTACCGCTATGATAGGAGATCCTTCGTTTAAAAGCGATATGCGTAAAATGTTAACCAAAGAAGAAATTGCTGCAAACGTTGAAGGAATTAAAAAACAAATGTCAAGATTCCTAAAGTTTGAAGGAGAAAATGCCGCAATTATAGTAAATAATGCCGATTGGCTTATGGGACTTAACTATGTAAATTTTATAAGAGACATAGGAGTACATTTTTCGGTTAATAAAATGCTCACGGCCGAATGTTATAAACAGCGCCTTGAACGGGGACTGACTTTTCTTGAATTTAATTATATGCTTATGCAAGCATATGATTTTTTAATGTTATATAAAAAATACGGATGCAAATTGGAAATGGGCGGAAACGATCAATGGAGTAATATTTTAGCCGGTGCGGATTTAATTAGACGTAAAGAACAGGATGACGCATTTGCCGTAACATTTTCTTTATTGCTAAAATCGGACGGTACAAAAATGGGAAAAACGGCAAAAGGAGCACTATGGTTAGATCCGGAGCGTACAACGCCGTATGAGTTTTATCAATATTTCAGAAACGTAGAAGATGAAAAAGTTAAAGAATGTTTATGTTTGCTAACTTTTATGGATTTAAAAGAAATAGAAGAGCTAACCGCATATAAAGACGAAAGAATAAATAAAGCAAAAGAAAGACTGGCTTATGAAGTTACAAAATTAGTACATGGTCAAGAAGCTGCAGAACAGGCTCAAAAACAGGCAAGAGCCGCATTTGGAGGCGAGGCGCAAGATATGCCTAAGGTAGAGTTGACTTTGTGCGAACCTTTTTCGGTTATCGATGTTTTATGTGCTGCCAATATAGCAAAATCAAAGGGCGAAGCCAGACGTTTAATTGAAGGCGGAGGCGTTTGCGTCAATGATGAAAAAATTACGGATATCAATTATACTCTATCTGACATAGTATTGAAAAAACGAGAATTTATATTGCATAAGGGTAAAAAAGTTCATTTAAAAATAATTTTAAAATAACGGAGTTTTTAATTTGAATCAATATATAACTCTTGTTTCGGAAGGAACTTTTGAATATACAATAGAAAAATCAAAATTTTTGGGTTATGCTGCGGCGGTGCAGTCGGTTAACGAAGCCGAAGAATATATTTTAAATATTAAAAATAAACATTTGACCAGTACTCATTGCTGCTTTGCATATAAATTATTGGATAACACTAAACGTTTTAACGATGACAAAGAACCTCAAGGAACTGCAGGTATGCCGATAATGGATTGTATAGAAAAACGGGGTTTAAACAATACAATTGTTGTAGTGGTTAGGTATTTTGGCGGTATAAAACTCGGAGCCGGCGGTTTATTGAGAGCTTATGCAAAAACGGCTTCTGAAGCAATAAATAACGCTAAAACGGGGATATACACGAAGTGTGTGCTGGCAGATATTAAAATATCTTATTCTCAATATGACATATTTAAAAATTTTTTAAAAAATATTATTTATGAAGAAATCAATACCGATTTCGGAATAGACATAAAGTTGAGCATAATTACGAGAAAAGAAGAATTTGAAAAAATCGTCGAATATTTAAAAACATTTAAAGGTTCGAATGCCACAATAACCGGAGAAAAATTTTATTCGTTATAGTAATAAACTTAATGCAAAAAATAAAAAAAGGAAATATTGTTATGTATTACATAGGTATAGATTTCGGCGGTACAAACATTAAAGCGGGAATAGTTGATGTTAACGGAAATATTTTAATTCAGGGAAGTGTAAAAACATTTTCAAAAAGGCCGTATCAGGAAATTATTAAAGATATGGGTGAATTATGTATATCTTTGGTAAATAAAGCAGGGCTGAAAATTACCGATATACATTCTGTCGGAATAGGTTCCCCGGGAAGTATAGATTCTAGAAACGGAATAGTAAAATATGCCAATAATTTGAAATGGCATAATGTGCCTATAGTTGCCGAACTTAAACATTATATCGATTTACCGGTGTTTATCAGCAATGACGCAAATTGCGCCGCTTTGGGAGAGGCTCTTTTCGGTTCCGGAAAGGGAATGAAGAACATAATATTTTTAACTCTCGGAACCGGTGTCGGGGGAGGTATAATAATCGACGGAAAATTGTTTGAAGGCGGAGATCCTGCCGGAGCAGAATGTGGACATTTGGTGATAAAAATGGGTGGCAGAAAATGCACTTGCGGCAGAAGAGGTTGTTTGGAAGCTTATGCTTCGGCGACGGCGCTTGTTCGCAGTACGAAACATGCGATGAAGACAAATCCAGATTCACTGATGTGGAAATACGTTAACGGAAATTTGAAAAATGTGGATGGCCGAACATCCTTTGAATGTGCAAAAATGGGTGATGCGGCAGCAAAAAAAGTTGTCGATTTTTATGAAACCTGTCTTGCCGAAGGAATAGCCAGTTTTATCAATATTTTCCGTCCCGAAGTGGTTTTGATTGGCGGAGGAGTTTGTGCTCAAGGAGATTATTTGATAAAACCATTACAGCAAAAGGTTGATAATATGTATTACGGAGGAGATATCAATCCTACAGTTCCCATAAAAGTTGCAACTTTAAAAAACGATGCCGGCATTTTAGGTGCGGCTGCCTTATGTTTAAACAGATAAATAAAAGATATTAAAATGGATATAAAATATAAAAACCTTTTAAGAAAAGTAGAAAAACCGGCAAGATATATAGGAGGAGAATACAATACTCCCGATATGCGAAAAAAACATTCGGTAGATTATTGTCTTTGCTTTTTAGACGTATATGAAGTAGCTATGTCTAATTTAGGTATCCGAATATTATATAATTTGGTTAACGATACGGATTTTGCCGTATGTGAAAGATGTTTTGCCCCTTGGCCCGATTATTTCGATGCTTTAAAAAAGGCAAATATGACATTGAGGTCCTTGGAAACACAAAAAGAATTGAAAGATTTTGATTTGTTAGGTTTTTCCGTTCAATATGAGTTAAGTTATACGACACTTTTATATATGTTGGATTTGGCAGGAATACCTTTTCGCTCCAAAGACAGAAACGAGGATTTCCCGATAATCGTTGCGGGAGGTCCGTGCGGAGTTAATCCTGAGCCTTATGCGGACTTTTTTGATTTGATTTTATTAGGAGACGGTGAAGAAAATACTTTGCAAATGTTAAAAATTTACGACAAATGCAAAAAAAACGGATTCAATAAAAGAGAATTTTTAGAAAAATGTTCGGAAATTGACACTATTTATGTTCCTTCAATGTATAATATTGAATATGATTATAACGGTGTTAAAGTTAAAGGAAAAAAAGTAAAACGAGCTATAGTAACCGATTTGGAAAATGCGTATTATCCCACTAAAGTTCAAGTTCCCAATATTGAAATCGTACATGATAGAGCAGCTTTGGAGATATTCCGGGGATGTTCAAACGGTTGCAGATTTTGTTGCGCAGGTTTTATTTATAGACCTGTAAGAGAAAGGTCTTCGGCATTATGTTCTAAATTTGCCGAAGATTTGGTTTGTAATAACGGTTTTGACGAATTGTCTTTAACCTCTTTAAGTTCGGGAGATTATTCGAAATTACCCGAATTGATAAAAACTGCAAATTATTTAAGAGAGAGATATAATGTAAACACAGCTTTGCCATCTTTAAGAATGGATAGTTTTACCTCCGATTTTACAATAAATAACAGATTAAGCAGTTTAACCTTTGCGCCCGAGGCCGGAACACAGAGATTGAGAGATGTTATAAACAAAAATATTTCCGAAGACGATATTTATAACACTTTGGAAAATGCCTTTAAAAGAGGTTATACAAATATTAAATTATATTTTATGATAGGTCTTCCCACGGAAACAGAAGAAGACATAAAAGGAATTGCAACAATAGCAAAAAAAGCCAAGGAATTGTTCTATAAGTACGGCAACAGAAAAAAAGAATTAAAGATTACTGTTTCTACTTCGGTATTCATTCCGAAACCTTGTACGCCTTTTCAATGGGAAGCTCAAATTTCTCGTGAAAAAATGTTAGAAATTCAAAAACTTTTACAACAGCTTTTAAAAATTAAAAATGTAAAATATAATTGGCACGATGCAACTACTTCCGTTGTTGAAGCGGTAATGTCGAGAGGGGACAGACGATTAAGTTATGCAATAGAAACTGCATATAAAAAGGGCTGCAGATTGGAAGGCTGGAGCGAAATGTTTGATTACGATAAGTGGATGGAAGCTTTTGATGAAAATTCCATTAATATATCCGATTATTTGGGTAAGTATAACGATGATTATAATTTCCCCTATGAATATATCGATATGGGCATAAGCAAGAAATATTTATTGGAAGAAAAATACAAAGCGTATAAAGCCATAACAACTAAAGATTGCAGAAAAGGGTGTAATAATTGCGGCTTAATTGATGTATGCAAAAACCTTAAAGAGGT
>CASEPJ010000024.1 GCA_949289715.1 uncultured Clostridia bacterium | reverse complement strand
AACCCAAAAAATATAATTTTGAATAATTTACGTCAATCGGTTCTTCAAAAGCAATTCTTATCCAACTTCTGCCCGAATTGAAATTTGCATTAATAACATCAAAAGGTAACGTAACCGTTGCTACTGCTTCGCCCGGAATATAATCGGGTAAAGTAGGATCCTCCTCATATGCCGGATTTTGTATTGCTTCGTTGATTGTGAATATTAAATTTCCCTGAGTCGCACCGGAAATTTCCGTTTTAAAGGCAAATCCTGCAATTGAGTCGCTTGTCGCATAAAACGGCTCGTATACATTTTCAAATCTCAATCCGTTTAAAGCCTGGTCTACATCACCCGCCGATATAATCGAATTGGAGTCAATGTATTTTTCTTCGTCGGCTTCCGCTATTATAGTATAAGCCGTTTCAGCATATGCCTGACCGAAAGAAATTTTGAAAGCCGAAACAATAAAAACCGCAACACATAATAAAACTAGAAAAAATTTTAACAAATTTTTTGTTTTGACAATGTTAGCTTCTCTATTCATTATTTTCTCCTCTTTTTGCTTTTTTTGTATTTTAAGTTAATTTTAGCTATAACTTAAGAAAAGCCCCATATATAAATTAATTATAATATAATATTTAATATAATGTGTTTAAAATTCAGTTACATATTATTATAAAATAAGACACTGAACATCTTTATATTAACAAAAACATTTTATGGCATATATAAATACCCGAATAAAAACTCTCATAAAATAAACAAAATAAGCTTAAAATAAATTGTAAAGCCTTAAATTATTTTTTATTTAAAGTATTTGCTTTTTATCTTTTATAATGCAATTTGAAACAAATAAAAAAACGTAAAAAAACAAAAAACCGAATTTTGAAAGGAAATCAAAGCAAAAATTCGGTTTAATTTTTATAATATTTAAAAGGTCAATATTTATCGACATTCGAAAAAAATTTTATTAATCGTTATTAATAAACCTGCTTTTAACTTAACCGCTTAATAAATATTTTTTATTGCTTATTTATAATTTTTTATAAATTTTCTTTGTTATCTTTTTTATCGTCGCTATTTTCTTTGGCAACCTCAAGCATCAATTTTATACGGTTAATTTGATTTACGGCTGTTGCCCCCGGGTCATAATCTATAGGGACGATATTGCACTGAGGATAAAGATTTTTTAATTTTCTTATCATCCCTTTCCCCGCAACGTGATTAGGTAAACAGCCGAAAGGCTGCAAACAAACAATATTTTCCACTCCGCTTTTTAAAAGCTCGTTCATTTCCGCAGTCAAAAGCCAGCCTTCTCCCATTTTACACCCGAACCCGATAATTCCTTTGCACATTTCTTTCATATGATAAAATGAGGTCGGGGCATTAAAGCCGGCTAACGAAACGGCATCGTTCATTTCTTTTTCCACTGAAGTAAGATATTTCATTATAATTTTAACGATAGGGCGGGTTAATAGTCCTCCTCCGTAAAGGGAGGCGTCGTCCAAACGCTGATCGGCGCAGTACATAATAAAGCCCAATATGCCTGGTATGACCGTTTCGCAGCCTTCGTTTGCCAAATACTTTTCCAAACCGTTATTGCCTATTGCGGAATATTTAACGTAAATTTCACCGACTATTCCCACCTTAACGGTATTTTTTTCTTTATTTAAAGATATCTTGCCGAAATCTTGTGCTATAGAAACCAAAATTTTTCTTCTTTCTTTTTTTGTGTACCCTTTTTTATTTAATAACAATAAAGAAATTTTATCCGTCCAATAATCGATGAGTTTATCCGTCTCCCCTTTACTTATTTCATACGGACGGGTTTTATTGCTTAAAGTCAGAATTTCGTCCCCGTAAAGCAATGCGCAAACCGCACCCTTTATCATAGGTAAAGTCATTTTCAATCTGTTTTCTTTATTAAGGCCTGCGGGATTTAAAGAAATAACAGGTATTTTTTCCAAACCGTTTCTTTTTAATGCTTTTTTCAATAAATGAATATAGTTAGAAGCTCTGCATCCGCCACCCGTCTGCGTTAAAAGCAAAGCCGTCTTGTTCAAATCGTATTTTCCGCTCTTTAAAGAAGCTATCATCTGTCCGATTACAAGCATTGCAGGGTAGCATGCGTCGTTATGAACATATTTTAAACTTTCGTTTATGCTTTCGTTTGCGGGATTATGTAACAATTCCACATCGTATCCGTTTGCCTTCATCAGCGATATAAGCATTTTAAAATGTATGGGGGCCATATCGGGGGCAAGCAGCTTATATTTTTTTAAGTCAATTGTTTTCATTCGTACTCCTCAATCTCTCGTTATGAGCTTCTTTCAAGCTGCGCAATCTGATTTTCACCGCACCTAAATTGGTAATTTCGTCTATTTTTATCTGCGTATAAAGTTTATTGCCTGCCTCTAAAATAGCTCGGGTTTCGTCAGAAGTTATAGCGTCCAATCCACACCCGAAGGATACTAATTGAATTAAATCGGCATATGGCATTTTAAGACTTTGTTTTGCCGCAGCATATAGTCTGGCATGATAGGTCCATTGATTTAACACGCCCGTTTTAAACTTTTTTTCTTTATTGCTTAAAGAATCTTCGGTTATTACGGCGCCTTTAAGGTTTATTATAAGTTCGTCGATACCGTGATTAATTTCCGGGTCGACATGATAAGGTCTGCCTGCAAGTATTATAACGGGAATTTTATTTTCTATTGAATATTCTATAATTTCTTTCGCCCGATTCCTTATACTGTTCATATATTTAAAATATTCAAGATATGCCTTTTTAACGGCTTTTTTCACTCTGCCGAATTTTATATTTTCCTCTGGAAAATTATCCTTTAGTATTTTAAATATGCTTTTTTTAAAATGAGAGGGGCGATGCAGTCCCACATAATCGTAAATAAAACGAGTTTTTGAAAAACCAGGCACGTTTGCTTTTATAACCTCGGGATAGTAAGCAACAACCGGACAATTATAATGATTATCGCTTATTTTCTCATCGAAATTATAAGTCATGCAAGGATAAAATACGGCGTCCGTTTTTTGATTAATAAGATATTCTATATGCCCGTGAGCAAGCTTTGCGGGATAGCAAATAGTATCGGAAGGTATGGTATTTTGCCCTAAAAAATAAAGTTTTCTGTTTGAGGGAGGAGAAACTTTTATGCCAAAACCCATTTCTTTAAAAAAAGTATGCCAAAAGGGCAGTAATTCATACATATTTAAAGCAAGAGGAAGCCCTATCAAAGGTTTTTTATCAATATCCGAATATGAAGAAAGAGTATTTCTTATATACTGATACAAATTTAATTTACCGTCGTTTTTTACCGAAGTAACCGGTTTATCGCAGCGGTTACCTCCTATGTATTTTCTGTTTTTGTCAAAAGTATTGACCGTTAAACGGCAAGCATTGGAACAGCCGCTGCATTTAACCGATTTAACGCTGTGATAAAAGCTGGAAAGCTCTTCGCTGTTTAAAACCGAAGAAAGTTCTTCAGAATTTTGTTTTGCGTATAGGGCGGCGCCGAATGCGCCCATAAGCCCGGCAAGAGAGGGTCTTATTACGTTTCTTTCAATTTCCTTTTCGAAAGCTCTTAAAACCGCATCGTTATAAAACGTGCCCCCCTGAACAACAATGTTTTCCCCTAAATTTTTAGGCGAACTTGCCCTAATCACCTTATACAGTGCATTTTTTACAACGCTAATCGATAATCCGGCAGAAATATTGTCAACACCCGCACCGTCTTTTTGAGCTTGTTTTACGGCGGAATTCATAAATACGGTACATCTTGACCCCAATTCCGCAGGTCTTTTGGCAAACAGACCCAACTTTGAAAATTCATCGGTTTTATAACCTAAAGCTTCGGCAAAAGTCTGCAAAAACGAACCACACCCCGAAGAACACGCTTCGTTCAAATATAGACTGTCTACCGCACCGTTTTTTAATTTTATACATTTAATATCCTGACCGCCTATATCCAAAATAAAATCCACCTTCGGCATAAACTTTTTTGCCGCTTTAAGGTGTGCTACCGTTTCCACTACGCCAAAGTCGAAGCGAAATGCGTTTTTAATTAAATCTTCCCCATATCCTGTTGCAGCTGCACCGCCGATTTTGATTTTAGGAAACTGCCTATAAATTTTTTCCAGCATTCCTTTTACTATGGGTACGGGATTGCCGCTGTTACTTGTATATTCTGTAAATATTATGTTTTCCTCTAAATCGCACAATACACATTTAACGGTAGTTGAACCTGCGTCGACTCCAAGAAAATATATTTGGTCGGGCGAATACAGACAATCGGTTTTAATAGAAGCCTTATTGTGACGTGAAATAAACTCTTCGTATTCTTCGTGATTATTAAAAAGAGGATTTAATCCGGCATAGTTGCCTGAAGGAGAGGAAAGTATTTCTTCCCTTATTTTATTTAAATTAACCTTTTT
>CASEPJ010000023.1 GCA_949289715.1 uncultured Clostridia bacterium | reverse complement strand
CTTTAAATAACAAAAACGGTAATTATCAAGGAATTAATGATTCTTTTAGTGAATTGCAAAACGAGACTATAGATTATCCTACTTTAATTTATGACGGACCTTTTTCCGATGCGCAGGAAAATAAAACCCCTAACGGGTTGGGTGACAAAGAAATTTCCAGAGAAGAAGCTTTGGAAAAAATCACAAAACAACTTAATTCTTATGGCATTAAAGAGATTGCTTCTGCTGGAGAGACCGATGGAAAAATATTCACTTACAATTTTACGGGAAATGCAAACGGAGATTTCGCCTTCATTCAGGTAAGTAAAATCGGAGGATATACTTTATTAATGGATATAAATCGTTTAGTAAGCGATGTTTCGATTGATGAAGCACAAGCCGAAATGAATGCTGAAAAAATGCTTTCCGATTTAGGATATAAAAATATGCAATCGGTTTGGGTATCCTTATATTCCAACATTTATTATATTAATTTTACCACAGTAACAGATGACGGAATAATTATTTATCCCGAAATGATTAAAGTAAAAGTAGCGGGAGATAACGGTCAAGTATTAGGTTTTGAGGCAATGTCATATGCATATAATTTAAAAGAGAGAAATATAGAAGACAACGATATAATCACAGAAGAAGAGGCATTAAATGTAATATCAGAAAATGTTACTGTAAATAATATTAGACTTACTGTTATTCCCAAAAATAACGGAAAAGAAGTTTTATGTTATGAGATGGAATGTGATTATAACGATATGTATTATTTGATTTACGTTAATGCTCAAACGGCGGAGGAAGAAAATATATTAAGAGTAATCGATAGCGACAGCGGACGTTTACTGATATAATGAGATAAAAAATTAATTATTGCCTGTTTGTTCATCAAACAGGCAATTTATTATCTAATTTATATTAATACAAAATATTTTAAAATTAATTATTTTTTGATTTCTTATAATTTTTCGGTATTTTTACCTTTTAAAATCTATAAATTATAAATAAACATATAAATTCGTACATTAAGAGAGTATTATGAAAAGAAAGTTTTATAAATATAATATTGCCGGAGATGATTTTATAATTTTCGATTATATATCAAAATCCGCACATAAAAACGATAATGTTAATTGCAAAATTTGCAACAGATTTTACGGAATCGGGGCTAACGGTATAATTTATATTTATCCGGATAGTTGTGCAGAAGCCTGCATAGAAGTTTTTGACTGTTTCGGAAACATTTTGTTTTCTAATTCAAGTGCTTTGTGCTGTGCCGGTAAATGGCTTTTCGATAACGGTTATATAAAAAACGAAAATTTTAAAATTAAAAACGGAAATATTTATTATGATATACATATAAAAAACGATAATCAAAAAAACGCTGCCGTTGCTTGTAAATTGAATATGGCGTCTCTTGCTCCCGAATCGTTACCCGTTTTATTTGACGGCGCCAATGTTATCAACAGACCTTTTTTTATTAATAATATAAAATATTTAATAACTTGTTTATCAATTATGGAACCTCATTGTGTGTTTTTTACTGATTTTTTGGATGAAAAAAAGTTTTTATCGGTATGTGAAGTATTGGAAAAAAATCCTTTATTTCCGAAAAGTACGAACATCGAATCGGTAAACGTAATAGATGATAAAAAAATAGAAATATTGTCATGGAAAATCGGATTCGGCAAAACCACATCTTACGGTAACGGAGCGTGTGCCGCAGGAGTTGCTTCGCTGATAAGCGGTAAATGCGGAGAAGGAGAAGATATACTTGTAAAACAGCAGGGAGGGAACGTTATCGTTAATTGCGACAGTAAAAATATATTAATGACTGCCAGGTCAAAGATGACTTTTTACGGATTCATAGATATTTAAAAATTTTAAAATAATTTATTATCATATATTTCGATTTTAGTTCATAGAATATGATAACCGAACAAAAAAATGTTTAGGCGTTTTGTAATTCATTATAAAAAGTTATATGACAAAAGCAGTTTTAATGCGACAAAAAGAGGCAAAAATAACGATATTTCACTTGTTATAATTTTTATGTGTCAAAACTGCTTGAAGGAGTCCGTATGCAGTTTGTTGTGTATAAAGGGAAAAAAATTTTAAGAGGATTGTTAATAGCGGTAATTTTCTCGGCTTTTATTGCATTTTCCGTTTTTTCGGGATTTTATAAACCGGCTTCAGCTGTTTTTTTGAACTCGGAAGTAGTTGTAAGAAAAATTCCTATCTATAATGTAGACAGGCAAGATAATAAAGTGGCACTTACGTTTGATGCTGCCTGGGGAGCGGATAAAACACAGGGAATCATTGATATTTTAAATCAACATAATATAAAAGCTACCTTTTTTTTGGTAGGCTTTTGGGTGGAAGATTATCCCGAACAGGCGAAAGCGATTAAAGATAACGGAATGGAAATAGGTACCCATTCAAACACTCACCCCGATATGGCAAAACTTGATGCGGCGGCTCAGGCTTTAGAACTAAGCGACAGTATAAAAATAATTGAAAATTATTTGGAAATAACTCCGAAACTGTTTCGAGCTCCTTTTGGTTCTTACAATAATACTTTGATGGATACCGCAAGCAAAGCGGGACTCACTACGATTCAATGGAATGTAGACAGTCTTGACTGGAAAGGTATTTCGGCGGCGGATATATTAAAAAGAGTTTCATCAAAAACCATCAGCGGTTCTATAATTCTCTTTCATAATAATTCCGATAATATATTGGATGCATTGCCTGCGGTTATAGATTGTTTAAAAAATAAAGGTTACGATTTTTGCACGGTAGGCGAATTGATTTATTCCGGCAATGCGTATGTTGATATGAACGGAGTTCAGCACTCTGGAGATAAAGCATAGTATTGTGGATAAGTCTGTGGAAATGTGGGT
>CASEPJ010000022.1 GCA_949289715.1 uncultured Clostridia bacterium | reverse complement strand
AGCAAATGTTTATGTAAGCTTTTTATGCTACTATAAATATAACGTGTCTTTTAAAATAGAATCTCTCGATATTCAATCAGTCAGCGATTCGGAATATACGGAAAATAATAATGTTAAAGAGAATTTTACTACTGTAAACGACAGAGAAGATTTGGAATACGATCCTGATGTTTTATATGTTTTCGATGTTAATTCTTATATAACAAAATTCAGAGATACAAAAGATCAGCTCGATATTGCTTCTCTTATTGTTGCCATTCAAGGTATTGTAAATAAGGATGGAGACCACTTATATCTCCTTTATTTAGGGGATGTTCCTATTAATCAATATACAATGGATACCGATCAATTCTGGTTGGATTATCTGACATCGGAAAATCAGTATCTCGACGGTAAGGAACTTGTAACCATCTATTCTTTGGGCGAAGTATTGACGCTTTTCAAAAATCAAATAAACGGACTTATAGTTTGGGATAATACGGTAGCTGCCACTTATAACACGGCATTTACAGCTTGCGGTCCCGATAAATTAATTCCCGTTCATTTTGATGACAGTCAAAATTCCGTAATGAATATTTTGAGAAACGATTACGGCTTAAAGGTTAAAATTAATCTTTACGGTAAATTTACAGGCGAAGGAAAAGTTTACGGTACCGATGAAGACAGCACGGGGTCCAAAAAATGCGATGCCTATGTTTGGTCGATAGTCAATTATCTTGAAAAAGGCAGAATAGATACGAGATATGTTTGCGAATATATGGATGCATTTACGCAGGATTACGACGTAAGATCCATATCCTATATCGATTTAAACGCATCGGGTATTAACGGAAGAGATTATTATGTTGCAAAAAACGGCTTTTTCCTTGATTTATGTTGTTTCGAAGCATATACCGGCGGTAAAGGTCCCAATGATGACCCCGATCAGGGTACGACGCAAATAAAATTGTATAAAGACGAATTAAATATGGAGCAGCCCACGGTTTTAATGGACTATGCTATTTTGCACCGTATTTTGCTTTATTGCAACATTCAAAATAACGGTGAACCTACTCGAGTAGGCGGTTATGTTCCTTTTACATACAAATATACTGAAAAAGGCACTGCAACCAAATTGGAAGTTACCGATGTAGGAGCTGAAAATCAATGGGCTAAAACTTACGGAACATATAACGCTTTCCAGGCTGTTGAAAGTCCCGTATCCAATACGTCCATTCATTCTAAAGTACAGTTGTCGGATAAAGTAAAAAATAACGGCGATAGAGAAAAAGCTGAAACGGCAGTTTTGCAGCCCGACACCAATTACGTTGCAGTTTATATGGGCGATTACGATTCCACCGGATGGACGGCAAATTACCTAATTCAAAATATTGTTTACGATAATTCAATCGGTAACGTACCTGTTTGTATAGGAATGTTCCCCATATTGATGGAAAAAATTCCTATGGCATATAATTATATCTGTGAAAAAATAGAACAGCTCCCTGAAGAAAAAAGAGATAATATTTATTGGGTAGCTGGCGATAATGGATTCGGGTACGGTAATTTCTCTTTACTCGATGATTCTTCCGATTACGCAATTCCTGGACTTGTAGGTTCGATTGAAAGCATATTGGATAAAACCGCAAGTATATTGAACCCCAGAGGTGTTGATATAATGGGATTCTTTATAATCACGGGAACGGAGAGAATGAGAACGGCTTTGGCAAAAGCATTCCCCTCCGGTATAGTTTATTCTGCAGGAGCAATGATGCAGAATGTCAATATCGTTAAAGGTGATGGTATTGTGGAAGAAGGAGTTCCTCAGTTCTATACAAACGGTTCAGGAGTACATAACGACGTAAGGGTTGAAAATTTGAATTTAGTGACAAGCGGCACCAGCTTTACTTATGTAAGAGCGGTAATGTGTGATTTTGCTTCTATAGAAAAAGTTAAAAACGAAGCTACCAATCAAGGTTATAACGTTCAATTCGTAGATCCTTATACTTTCTTTAAATTATATAGATCATATGTAACCATTTAATTTTTGACGGTATTTACGCAAACGATAAACAACAGATTTATCGTTTGCGTAAATTAATATAATACATATTTGAAATTAAAACCTTTTTATTAAAATTGATTAAAACAGTATTTTTGCTTGAAAATTGTTTCAATTTAATACAAAGTTAAAAATTTTAATATTGAAATAATTAAAATGCGTATATGAAGAATTTTTTAGCAAATAATTGTAAATATTAATTTAATTAAATGTAGTTATTTGATGTTATATAATTTTTTAATATTTAATAATAAGGATAATTATCTAAAATATTTAAATTAAAATATTACAATATTTTACTAGATTTTACTAATTAATTTATTAAATATATAATATAGAAAATAAGATAAGGAGAAAATTATGAAATCAATTATAAAATGCATTTGTATTTTGTTGGTATTGTGTTTTTGTTTTTCGATAGTTGTCGGCTGTAAAAATCAAAATAACAATGAAAATAACGAAACAATAAAGCCTCCTCCTGAAGTTGATGATGGCGAATGGGAAGAAGCCGAAGGTGATTACATCGTTACTAATAATCAGCCTTATTCT
>CASEPJ010000021.1 GCA_949289715.1 uncultured Clostridia bacterium | reverse complement strand
GAAAAATTGATGAAATTATTAAACCTTCTTTCTACAGGGTAATTCCAAAATGCGAAGTCTATTATAAATGCGGGGGCTGTTCACTACTTCATACTTCGTATGAAAATCAGCTTATAATAAAAAAGGAAATTTTAAAATCCGCATTGAAAGGAATATGGGAAAAAGATTTTGAAATTGTTGCTTCAAAACAATTCGGATATAGAAATAAATTGCAAATACCGGTTAGAGAAGTTAATGGCAAACCCGAATGCGGATTTTATCGTGAAAATTCGCACGACATCACTCCTATATCGAAATGTTTGCTTCAAAGTGAAGTTTCAGCTAAGTTAATTGCGGTTGTAAAAGAATTTATGACGGAATATAAAATTTCCGCATATAACGAAATTACGGGCAGAGGCGTAGTCCGCCATATAGTGTCAAGAGAATTCGGCAGTAAAATTGCAATAGTCATAGTTATAAATGCTAATAAATTACCGAATGCGGATAAGTTGGTGGAAAAATTAAAAAAGATATTTCCCGATTTTTCGCTTTTTATAAACATTCATAAAGAAAAAACAAATGTTGTCTGTTCCGATTGTTATATAAAAATTTACGGGAACGATAAATTGACGGGAGAGATGAATTTTGTAAAACTTGAAATTTCTCCTCAAAGTTTTTTGCAGGTAAATATAAAAACTGCGGCACGCCTTTATAGCGATGCCAATAAATTGATTAACGGCGATATAGTGATAGACGCATATTCGGGTATAGGCGTACTTTCCGCAATGCTCTCCAAAAAAGCAAAATACGTATTCGGTATAGAAATTGTGCCCGAAGCAGTTAAAAACGCAAATAAATTAATTGAATTGAACGGAATTTCTAATGTATTCAATATTGTAGGCGATTGCGCAGAATGCGTACCCGTTTTATCGGAATTTATAAAATCGAAGAAAAAATTTAAAAATCCTCCCTTTAATTTGCCGGCAAATATGGATATTCAGTTAAACGATAAACTTGTTTTTGTCGTAGACCCGCCAAGGAAAGGATTAAATTTCGAAGTCATCAAAACCGTTATCGAATCTAAAGCCGATAATATAATTTACATATCCTGCAATCCCGCTACTCTTGCGAGAGATCTTAAACTTTTAGAAGAAAATTATAAAACGGAATTTTTAACCGCATATGATATGTTTCCGAACTCGAAACATTTAGAAACCCTTGTTTTACTTAGTCGAAAATAACAGCCGTTTTAACTTTTTTCGGTCAAAAACAATTTTTGACCTTTTTTGTTATAATTTTTTAATTTAAAATTTTTAATTTCAATCGGTTATTATTTTTTTTGAACGTGTAATAATTATAAATTTTATTGCCGTTAATATGCAAAAGTAGAAGATAAAAAAATAAATAAGTTAAATTTAGTTTTTAAATTTAGTTAAAAAACTGTATTGATTTTCCTATGATATTGTGTTAATATATAAAAAAATTTATGTTAATAACGAGTGGCTCAATATATATAATAGCCGTCTTTTAAAAAAGGATTTTTTAAAACATAAATTAATTTAAAATTAAAATTTTATTCTATGTTTTAATTTTAAATATAAAATAAAATCTAAAAATCATAAATTTATATACGATTAACCGTTATAATACCATTAAATTTACGGAGGGAAAGTGTCACATATGGATTTCGTAAACAAAGTGCCTATAAACAGGGGGTGGTCTTCGGATAGAAAATTTTGCATTACCGATAAGTTTGGTATAAAATATTTTATGCGTATTTCAAATATTGAAGAATACGAAAAGAAAAAATTTGAATTTGATATGATGAAAAAATTATTATTGTTAGGTTTACCGATGTGTATTCCTCTGGAATTCGGCGTTTGCGAGGAAGGTGTTTATTCCATACAAAGTTTTATAGACGGGGAAGATGCGGAAAATGTTATACAAATGTATTCCGAAGCCGAGCAATATAACTATGGAGTTGAAGCAGGTTGTATTCTTCGTAAAATTCACTCAATCCCCGCACCTTCTAATCAACAAGATTGGGAAAATAGGTTCAACAAAAAAATAGATTATAAAATTAAAAAATACCTTGAATGTCCTCTAAAATATGAAAACGGACAGTATTTTATAGATTTTATTGAAAATAATCGACATCTATTAAAAAACAGACCGCAGGTATATCAGCACGGCGACTATCATATAGGAAATATGATGATCGATTGTAACCGCAAACTTCAAATAATTGATTTTAACCGCAATGACTACGGTGATCCTTGGGAGGAATTCAATCGTATCGTATGGTGCGTACAAGCATCTCCGTTTTTCGCTTCCGGTATGGTAGACGGATATTTTGAAAAAAACATTCCGCAAGAATTTTGGCATCTTTTGGCTTTGTATATTTCCACCAACACGCTTTCCTCGATATATTGGGCGATACCTTTCGGGGAAAAAGAAATAAATACTATGCGAAAACAAGCCGAAGATATTTTAACTTGGTATTGCAATATGCAAATTAGCGTGCCAAATTGGTATTTAAAAAATAAATTATATTAAATTAATTATTTTTTATTAAAGCCAGAATTAATTTTTTAAAAGGTGATTCAATTTTTTTAAATTTGATTGAGGTATAAATAAGGATGATTTTAGGCAGTCAATATTACAGATTTCCCACTCCGTTAAGTAAAGATTGGGAAAAAGATATAAAAAATATGAACAAATTAGGATTTAATACCGTTAAAATTTGGGCACAGTGGCGTTCCAACGAACCCAAAAAAGGCGTGTATGATTTTTCCGATATAGAAAAGTTATTGAATTTGGCATACGAAAATTCTTTAAAAGTTCATATAAATATAATTTTAGATGTTGCGCCCGCATGGTTTTACAAAAAATATAAAAATTCTAAAATGATTACTTCCGAAGGGAGAATCGTTGAACCTCAATCGGTGGCTTGGCGTCAAATAGGCGGGGCGCCCGGTCCGTGCTATCATCATTTTCATGCTAAAAAACACAAAAAAGCGTTTATTGAAGCATTAGTAAAAAAATTTGCAAATCATCCCGCTTTGGAAATTTGGGATGTTTGGAACGAACCGGAATTGACTTGCGGAATTTTGAGAGAAGCTGATTTGTCGAAAATGACTTGTTATTGTAAATCTACCGAAAAAGCCTTTAAAAAATGGTTAAAAAACAAATATCGAAATATAGATAATCTCAATATGCGCTGGAAACAATGTTATTGTAATTTTGACGAAGTAGAACTTCCCAGAACGGGTAATACATTTATCAATATGATTGATTTCAGAAAATTTCATATCGAAACCATTACAGAAGAAGCAAAAATGCGCATTAATGCGGTTAAAAAGTTCGACAATAATCACCCGGTAATGTTACATACGGTACCCATGCCTTGCTTTAATGCTGTTAATGCTTGCAGCGATGAATTCGAACTTGCGACACTTTGCGATTGTTTTGGCAACAGTGTGGGAAGTCAACCTTTTCCGGCAGTATTAGGCATAAGTGCCGCCGAAAATAAAACAGTAATCAATGCGGAAATACACGCATTCGGCGGAAACACCAATGTAAACTTTAATAATATTGATTTCAACGAATATAAAAGACATGTTTTAATTCCCCTATCTTTAGGCGTTAAAGGTTTTTTGTTTTGGCAATATCGTGCAGAATTAGCGGGATTTGAATCTCCTGCGTGGGGAATGACGAAATTAAACGGAGAGGATAGCATTCGTACTCAATATGCCGAAAAACTTTTTAAATCATTGGCTTTGGAACCTTTGCTTGAAGAAGCAAGACCGGTCAAGCCCAAAATAGGCATAGTGAATAACTATATGAATCAATTGTTTGATTTTTGCGTAAATAACGATACATATCGTTTTTACGAAAATTTATACGGTATTTTTGAATCGTGTTATAATAAAAATTATGATGTATCTTTTGTTTTTTACGGACAGTTAACTGAAAAAAAGCTTAAAGAATTCGATGTATTAATTTATCCTATGCCATATTTTATGGAAAATCATGTCGCCGAGCTTTTAAAAAATTGGGTTAAAAACGGAGGTGTTTTAATAAGCGAAACTTCTTTTGGGGCATATAATTACGACAGCGGTTTACATTCGGACAGTTATATAGGCTGCGGATTTCAGGAAGTTTTCGGAGCGGTTTCAAACGAATTGCAAACCGGTTCTCGGTTTGTTAATGCTTACAGAAAGAATTGGTCAGAGATGGAAGGAAATAACAGCGTTCCTTTTACTTTAAATTCAGACTTGGGTTATTTGGCTGCAGGAAGTACCGTTTGCGGATTTTTTTATAAGCAGAATATAGAATTGACTACTGCAACAAGTCTTGCCGAATTTGATGACGGAAATATCGCCGTGTCATATAACGAATACGGTAGGGGCAAAGCAATTTTGGTGGGTAGTCTTTGCGGAATCAGTGCCGCTAAATCAAGCCGAAGGGAGACAAAACTTTTTTATCCTTCATTGTTAAGATATTTAAATTTTTTACCTACTTACGATATTTCAGGTTTAAGAATTGACGCTTTAAAAGCTAATAATGTTCAATATTTAATTGTTCAGACTTATGAAAAAGGAGAATATGAGATCTGCGTCGGTTCTGCCGTAAAATGTTATGACGTAATAGAAAAAAACGAATTTGTTGTGGCGAACGAAAAAATATCTTTTTTCGCAAATAAAAACGAAGTTTTTTTATTAAAAATTATATATTAATGTTAAATATTTTATTTGTAGCATAATTTCAAATATGAAATTTAATAGTTAAATGATTAAATTTTATTGTTCATTTATATTTTTAAAAAATATCAAATAATAGCAATTTATAATGAAAATATTAATCAAAAAGAGTGGAAAATATGAACAGAATAGAAAAAACTAAACAGAAATTTTACGAATTATTTAAAGACAAACCTACAAATAACGAAGGTACAGACCCCGAATTTATGCAAATTTTACAACGTTTTATTTTTGGCGAAGTTTGTTATACAGGTTCGCTTGACAACGACATAAGAGAACTAATAACAATAACCGTGCTGGCAATAAATCAAACACTGCCTCAGCTTAAGGCGCATGTAGAAGCCTGCCTTAACGTAGGGCTTTCTCCTCTTGAAATACGGGAAACCGTCTATCAGTGCGCTCCGTTTATCGGTTTTCCCAAAACACTCAATGCAATTGCTTCAATGAATGAAGTATTTGTTTCAAAGGGTATAACCCTACCTTTAAAAAACGCACAAACCGTTACGGAAGAAACAAGATATGATAGAGGGGTGTTTCTTCAAAAACCTTTATACGGGAATGAAATAGCGAAAAAATATTCATGGCTGCCCGAAGATTTTGCCGAATGTGTACCCAAATGGCTGAGTGAATTATATTTTGGGGATTTTGCCTCACGAACTGGTCTTGCACAAAAGACGAGAGAACTTTTAACGGTGGTAATTCTTGCCGCTTTAGGCGATGCGAAAGAGCAGGTTCGTTCTCACGTTATAGGCGCTATAAAAGCCGGTAATACAAGAGAAGAAATTGTCTGCGCTTTATCTCATGCAATGCCTTATATGGGTATACCGAGATTTTTCAACGCTTTAAATTGCGCTAAGGATATTTTAGAAAAATAAAATTTATTATAAATTATAAAAGGAGAAAAAATATGGAAGGAAAAACATTGGTGGCATATTTCTCAGCACAAGGTACAACCGCATCGGTTGCCGAAAAAATCGCTTCGCATTTAAAGGCGGACTTGTTTGAAATAAAACCTGCAATTGCGTACACTGCAGACGATTTGAATTGGATGAACAAAAAAAGCCGCAGCTCTTTGGAGATGGCAAACGATAAGGCAAGACCGGAAATTTTAAACGATATTGATATAAAAAATTACGATAATGTTTTAATCGGATTTCCTATATGGTGGTATGTTGAGCCAAGAATTATAGATACTTTTTTGGAAAACAACGATTTTTCAAATAAAACAATAATTCCTTTCGCTACATCTGGCGGCAGCGGTATTAATAAAGCCTGCGCAAGGATGAAATCTCTCTGCAAAAATGCCGTGTTTAAAGAGGGCAAATTGCTTTCTATAAACAACTGTGAAAAATGGGCGGATCTGTTGTAGATAGCGGCGGATTTATTGTAATAAATAAAAAATTTTATTTATACCGTTATTATTATAACGGCAGTATTTCTATTTTTATTTTAATTGCAAATCTATAAAAACGCATCAAATATAAAAGTCATCAAATAGCTTTTATATAATTTTTGTTGAAAAAAATTATAAAAAAAATTATTAAACTTAAAACTTTATAAATAATAGGAGCACAAAGCAATGAGTGATTTCGATAAACAAAATATATTCAAAAAGGGGCATTTCAATTCGGATTATGCTCAATATTTTACGGGAAAATCTTATTTAAACGGATTGACTCCGCCAAATGTCCAGCCCTATATGGCAAACATAACATTTGAACCGGGATGCAGAAACAATTGGCATATTCATAAGGCCGAAAAAAACGGAGGCCAAATACTTTTATGTATTGCCGGAAACGGATGGTACCAGGAATGGGGCAAACCCGCACAAAGTTTAAAAGCCGGAGATGTCGTTGTTATACCTGCAAATGTTAAACATTGGCACGGGGCAAAAAAAGACAGTTGGTTTTCTCATATATCCGTAGAAGTACCCGGAACCGTTACAAAAAACGAATGGCTTGAAGCTGTGTCTTTTGAGGAATACAGCTCCCTTTAAAATAAGTTTATTTAATACAAATTATAAATTTTAAAATACTAAAATTATAATACGAGGTAAAAATGACAGTAAAAGATTATATAGAATTGATTAAAATTCAGCCGTATATAGAAAAGGGGTCAAAGGTACACGAGTTTATGCACGAAGCCGCAGCGCAAGCCAGATTTATAACAAGCGAAATAAACAATAAATTTCATACCGCTGAAGAAATCAGAAAATTGTTTTCCGATTTAACGGGTAAAAAAGTGGATGACGATTTCGGTCTGTTCCCGCCGATATATTCGGATTTCGGTAAAAACATAACTGTAGGTAAACGTGTTTTTATTAATGCAGGCTGTGTATTTCAGGATCAAGGAGGCATCGAAATAGGAGATGACTGCTTGATAGGTCATCAAGTGGTTTTTGCAACTTTAAATCATGATTTAGAAAGCGGAAAAAGGGGCAATATGTATGCTGCGCCTATAAAATTGGGCAAAAACGTTTGGGTAGGTTCGCATGCGACCATTCTTGCGGGAGTAACTATAGGGGATAACTCGGTAATAGCAGCAGGAGCGGTCGTAACAAAGGACGTACCTTTAAATACATTGGTAGGCGGAGTGCCCGCAAAAGTAATAAAAAATTTATAAAAAAGTTATAAAAAATATTTTATTGTAAAAATACTGAAGCAACATAAAACCGAAGCACATAAAGGAGAAAATATAAATTATGAATTATAATTGGGCAATAGTAGGAACGGGTGCAATTGCCGAAGATATGGCGGCGGCATTTGCAAATTCAAACAGAAATATTTACGCAGTTTATAACAGAACATTTGAAAAAGCCGAAAATTTTGCAGGAAGGCATAAAGTCAAAAAAATATATTATGACTACGATTGTCTGCTTGCGGACGAAAATATAAATATAATTTATATAGCCACTCCCCATAACTTGCATGCCGAATTGATATTTAAAGCGTTAAACAAAGGCAAGCATGTTTTATGCGAAAAGTCCATTACGGTAAACATTGGTCAATTACTAAAATTAAAAAAATTAGCCGAAGAAAAAAATCTTATATTGGCAGAAGCTATGACAATTTACAATATGCCGATATACAACGATATTTTAAATTTGTGCAGAAAAAAGGCAGGCGATCCTAAAATGATACAACTTCAGTTTGCGATAAACAAACCCTTCGATGCTTCAAACAGGTTTTATAATAGCCAACTGGCGGGAGGAGCTCTGTTGGATTTCGGGGTCTATGCCCTTTCCTTTATAAGACTTTTTTGTTCCGATTGTCCCCAATTGTTATCAACGCAGGCGGTAATGACAAAAAGCGGGGTGGACGATTACTCGGTTACCCTATTAAAAGACGGTAATTTGCTTGCAGAAATGAGCCTTTCTTTGAGTTCGTTTTTTCCGCAGACAACAAGAGTAATTTGTGAAAGAGGTTATATCGATTTCCAAAATTTTATACGGGGCAATCAAATGACAATAATTTATCCGAATATGGAGAAAGAAACGATTTGTATAGGAGATGTCTCTAAAGCATTGGAATATGAAATTGTAAATATGGAAAAAAGCATAAAGGAAGGTAAAAACTCAATGAAACTCGATTTTTCATGTGAAGTAATGCATATTATGACCCAAATGCGTAAAAAGTGGGGGCTGTGGTACGATTTTGAAGATAAATTTTAACGATTAGCAAAAATAAAATCTCATTTGTATTTCGGTATTAAACTTTATAAAGTTTAATAATAGAAAGATTTTAATAATTTTGGCGGGTAAATTAAAGTAAAGATTTTTTTATTTTAATATTACTATAATTTGCGAGAGATATTTTTTAGGCAATATTAATTAAATATTAATAATAATTTAACAATAATTTATAAAACCGTAGCGATAATAAATTAGCTTATTTTCCACCCGCTACGACAGGTAAAAAATTAGTTGTAATCACCCTTTTATTTGTAATGACTTCCGTCAAAAATGAAGTGAAAATTCATTTTTTTAAAACCGTTCGTCAATGAGTAAAAAAGGGGTTAAGGTTTACTAAAACGCTTGACGGAATTTTTTATTTTTTGTATAATATATATACAAAAAAAATAATAAGTCCAATATGTTGTTTTTTGCTACTGTCGGGTTAATGCGGGTAACCGCAAGGGAACAAAAAGCACTTAAATTTGTCGACCGACTGGGCAGTCCTACACTATAGGACTGCCCGTTTTTGATTTATGGCAACAAATGACTTTGATTAATCGGGCAAAATGGGAGGTACAATGAAAAAAGTTGCAATTATAATGGGCAGCGACAGCGATTTGCCTGTTGTTGAAAAAGGAATTGCGGTTCTAAAGGAATTTAACGTACCTTTTGAAGTACATGTATTTTCGGCACACAGAACGCCTCTTGAGGCAAGGGAATTTACCGTTAACGCCAATGCCAACGGTTTCGGGGTTATAATAGCGGCAGCAGGTAAAGCTGCTCATCTGGCAGGAAATATTGCGGCAAACACGGTTCTTCCCGTAATAGGGATACCCGTTAAATCTTCCGTTCTCGACGGATTGGACGCTCTGCTGTCCACCGTGCAAATGCCTGCGGGAATACCCGTTGCGACAGTTGCAATTGACGGAGCAAAAAACGCCGCTCTTTTGGCATTACAGATTCTTGCCGTAGAAGATAATACGCTTTATGAAAAATTAAAACAATCCCGTGCGAAAGATGCAGAAAACGTATTGTCAAAGGATAAGCTGATTAACGAAAAATATAAAAATTAAATACCGACCGTCGGGCTTTACTCGGCGGTAATTTAACTTTAAGGGTAAAAAATAAAAGCAAATAAAAATAAAATCTTTAAAGAAAAAATTTTTGATATATCGGAGGATATTATAATGGCAAACACAGTGGAAAAAACAAAAATGTTATACGAAGGAAAAGCAAAAAAAGTTTATGCAACAAACGACGAGAGATATTACATTGTTTCTTATAAAGACGACGCTACCGCATTCAACGGTTTAAAAAAGGGAACAATTCAAGGTAAAGGTGCTATAAACAACAGAGTTACTAACTTTTTGATGCAAATGCTCGAAAAGGAAGGAATACCTACTCATTTTGTAAAAGAGCTTTCTGACAGAGAAACCGTGGTTAAAAAAGTTTCTATAGTACCGTTGGAAGTTATCGTAAGAAATATAGCAGCAGGTTCTCTTGCAAAAAGGTTGGGGCTTAAAGAGGGGACTAAACTGAAAAAAACGGTACTTGAATTTTGTTACAAAAACGATGAGCTGGGCGATCCTATGGTTAACGAATATCATATATTTGCAATGGAGTTTGCCACCGAACAGGAACTTGATCTCATTTCAAAGTATTCGTTGAAAATCAATAAAATTCTTTCCGATTATTTGAAAGAGGTAAATATAGAGTTGATAGATTTTAAACTCGAATTCGGCAAAACGGACGACGGTACAATAGTTTTGGCCGATGAAATTTCCCCCGACACTTGCCGTTTCTGGGACAGCGTAAGCGGGGAAAAATTGGATAAAGACAGGTTCAGAAGAGATTTAGGCGGAGTTGAAGACGCCTATAAAGAAATTTTAAAACGTTTATTGGGAGAATAATTGATGCGCAAAATAAATGAAGAGTGCGGCATATTCGGAATATATTGCAATAAGCAACAGCAAGATGTTGCAAGTTTGGCATATTACGGTTTATACGCATTGCAGCACAGAGGTCAGGAAGCCTGCGGGATAACCGTTAACGACGACGGCATATTTACGACTTATAAAGACAGAGGTTTGGTAAACGAGGTTTTTACACATAACCATCTTGCGGCATTAGGTAAAGGCAATATGGCGGTGGGGCACGTTCGTTACGGAACCGCCGGAGGAAACGGAAGAGAAAATGCACAGCCTATTGTGGTTAACCATATTAAAGGAAGCATGGCAATTTGCCATAACGGAAATTTAACGAATTCTTATGAGTTAAGAACGGCATTGGAAGAACAGGGATCGATATTTCATTCCACAAGCGATACGGAAGTAATAGCCTATATGATAACCAAAGAAAGGGTTTCGTGTAAATCCATCGAAGAGGCCGTGACGAGGGCGGTGGATAAAATTGAAGGCGCATATTCTTTGGTCATTATGTCTCCTTCAAAACTCATTGCAGTAAGGGATAAAAACGGTTTTCGTCCTTTATGTTACGGAAAGAGAGCGGACGGTTCTTATGTCGTAGCTTCCGAAACCTGCGCTTTGGACGCTATCAATGCAAAATTTATCAGGGAAATCAATCCGGGTGAAATAGTAGAATTCAGCGAAGAGGGTATTACTACTATAACCGAACATTGCAAAAAGAGGGAACCATCTTTTTGCGTATTCGAATATATTTATTTTGCAAGACCTGACTCTGTCATGAACGGTATTTCCGTTCATAATGCAAGATTAAGAGCCGGCGCCTTTTTGGCGGAAGAATACCCCGTAGTTGCCGATGTGGTAATCGGCGTACCAGATTCGGGGATAGACGCTGCGGTAGGGTACTCGAGAGCTTCGGGAATTCCTTATGAAATAGGTTTTATTAAAAACAAATATATCGGCAGAACGTTCATTGTACCCGGTCAAAAAACTAGAGAAGATAAAGTAAGAATTAAACTTAACGTAATAAAAGAGGTTGTTGCCAATAAAAGGGTAGTTTTGGTTGACGATTCCATAGTGCGCGGAACCACGAGTGCCAGAATTGTAAATTTATTGAGGGAAGCAGGAGCAAAAGAAGTTCATATGAGAATTACCGCTCCTCCTTTTACCAATCCTTGTTATTATGGTACGGATATAGATTCCAAAGAATATCTCATAGCCTGTCAGCATACTAACGAACAAATAAGAGATATAATAGGAGTCGATTCTTTGGGGTATTTGTCCATTGAAAATGCAAGAAGGCTTGCGGGGGATAACGTAAAAGGTTTTTGTACTGCTTGTTTCGACGGAAATTATCCTACATCCATCCCTAAACATACTTCTAAACACAGATTCGAAAGAAAGATTAGCGAAAACAAAGCGGAAAACGAGGAAAACAATTAGCAGAGGTTTATTATGGAAAAAAGTTATAGTGAAAGTTACAAAAAAGCCGGAGTGGATATTACCGCAGGATATAAAGCGGTTGAACTGATGAAAAAGCATATTGCAAGAACAATGACCGAAGGGGCATTGTCCGATATAGGCGGATTCGGCGGATTATTCGAATTAAATATAGATAATATAAAACATCCCGTGCTTGTAAGCGGAACCGACGGTGTAGGTACCAAGTTAAAAATAGCTTTTATGATGGATAAACACGATACGGTAGGTATCGATTGCGTTGCAATGTGCGTTAACGACGTAATCTGCTGCGGCGCAAAACCGCTATTCTTTTTAGATTATATTGCCGTCGGAAAAAACTATCCCGAAAAAATCGCTTCAATAGTGTCGGGAGTTGCAAAAGGTTGCGTACAATCGGGTGCAGCTTTAATAGGCGGGGAAACTGCAGAAATGCCGGGGTTCTATCCCGAACAGGAGTACGATTTGGCAGGGTTTACCGTAGGAGTAGTGGATAAGGAAAAAATACTTAACAATAAATCGATAAACGAAGGGGACGTTATTATAGCTTTGCCTTCTTCAGGTGTTCATTCCAATGGCTTTTCGTTGGTAAGAGCGGTATTCGACATTGAAAAAGCCGATATGGTTTCTCCTATTGAAATGCTAAACGGCAAATCTCTCGGCGAAACGCTGCTTACACCTACAAAAATTTATGTTAAGCCTATGCTTGCATTGTTCGATAAAGTAAAAGTAAAAGCGGTTTCGCATATTACGGGCGGCGGTTTTTACGAAAATATACCGAGGAGTATTCCCAAAGGATTCGGAGCGAAAATAGAAAAAAAAGCTATAAAAGTTTTACCTATTTTCGATTTGATTAAAGAAAAAGGCGGCATTTCAGAAAGAGATATGTTCAATACTTTCAATATGGGTGTAGGTATGAGCATTGTGGTAGATAAAAAGGATGCGGACCTTGCTTTGAAAATTTTAAAGGAAAACGGTGAAAACGCATATATAATCGGTGAAACGGTAAAATCCGATGACGGAGTTATTTTATGTTAAAAGCAAATATTGCCGTTTTGGTTTCGGGCGGAGGAACAAATCTGCAGGCACTTATAGATGCGAAAAAAAAAGGAATTTTAACTAGCGGTAATATCGGACTCGTAATTTCGAACAAAGCGGACGCATACGCTTTAAAAAGGGCTGAAAATAATAAAATAAAAAGCGTAGTTATAACGAAAAAAGACCGTTCGCAGGAAGAATTCGAAGCTCTGCTTATGAAAG
>CASEPJ010000020.1 GCA_949289715.1 uncultured Clostridia bacterium | reverse complement strand
TATGTTGTCTAATTTTATTGTATTTAATAATAAAAATTTACAAAGTTTAACTATGTATAATAAAAAATGAAAATAGTTTAGTCTATAACGTTTTATTTGGCGGATAATATTTAAAGAATGAATATTACCTAATTGTTTTCTGTTTTGGTAGTTTGTGCAACCTGTTGTACGGGGATTTGAACGCTGTTTTGTATTTTTCTTATTTGTGCAACAAACGATTTGGACGAAAGAATAATAGCACCTACAATTATAACCAACATAATATCCGGGAAGACATAAACAAGCTGGTAGAGCAAACTGTATAATACAGGATTTTGGTCGCCGGCAAATGCCGAGAAAGCAAATATGCCGGAAATAAAGTGAGCAATAAACCTGCCTATACCCGCAATAATGGCACCTAAGGCAAATTGAATTTGCGGGTATTTGTTAAGAGAGGCAGTATTAGCGAACATACCGGCTAATCCAATAGCCGCAAAAGCAATGGGGTAGTCTAAAAGGAACTGAGCGGGATGTAAAATATATGTATCTTGTATTGCCTGTAAAACTCCGTAAATCATTCCTGCAAAAACGCCTTTTCTCGTGCCGAACATAAAAGAATATAACATTAAAGGCAATAACGAAGCCACCGTAATGGAACCGCCTTGCGGCATTGCAACGATTCTTAAATAGGAAAGTGCAAAGCTCAAGCTTATACATATTGCCGCATATGCTATCGAGGCCGAATCCATATTATGTTTTATGTTTTTACTGAAAGTAAATCCTAAAAAGACAATTAAAACCGTTAAAATAATGGCAAATATGTATAACCATAACTGTTTTACCGTTTCGGGGTTATCTATCCAATTCAATTCAAGTGAGTCACCCGATGAGAAATGGACGCCTATACAAACCAAAGCTACAATTAAAGCGCAAAAAGAAGCTATTGCGGAGCTTATGTAAGTATTTCTATAAGGACATATAAATATTGAAATTGCACTTAAAATTAACACAATTGCCAAAATTAATAACGGCCAAAAAAGAATGGGAACTATGCCGTCATTCAAATATGACATTATAACAAATGTTAAAATGATAGCAACAGCAAGAAAAATTGCCGCAAATAAACTTACTTTTAAAAATTTACGTCTTTTTTCACCATTAAAAACAAAGTTCAAAACAATAAATGCGACGACGAAGGCAATTGCTATCCATGTAGCGGTTGCAAATATTGCTGAAGATTTATTCGAAAAATCGAATAAAAACCATTCCGCTTTCGCTTCGCTTTCCAATAAAAAGTTATTCATATAAAAACTCCTTATATGCCGCTTTTGAATTTAGAGGATAAAAAAAACCTTCTTAAAAACGCTTAAGAAGGTATTCTCCGAATAAATACTTAACTTTTCCTACGCAAGTACTAACTTGACAGGTTCAAAGGGTATAATCTCAGTCTTTTAAAAGACACCCCTAAGCGACATTTATTTAATTCGGTGATATTATAAAATATTTATTCCTTTTTGTCAATCGTTATTTAATTGTTTTGAAAAAAAAGCTGTTTTATGGTAAAATAAAATCGAGGTGTGATATGTCATATAATTTTTTTGCATTTTTAAACAGAATGAAATATATTAAGCGTTGGAGTCTTATGCATAACGTAGAAGAGGAAAACATAATGGAACATTCCCAAAACGTTGCAATGATTGCAAATGCTTTAGCGGTTATTGGCAATATTTATTTTAAGGAAAATAACGATGAAAATAAAATTGCAGTAATAGCTCTTTTTCACGAGTCAAGCGAAGTTATAACGGGCGATTTGCCGACCCCCATTAAATATTATAACAAAGATATAAATATAGCATATAAAAATTTGGAAGATATTGCAAACGATAAACTTTTAAGTATGCTACCGGCTGAATTGAAGGACTATTATACTAACATTTTAAATCAGGATTGCAGTTCTTCGGAATATAAAATAGTAAAGGCCGCCGATAAACTTGCTGCTTATATAAAGTGTATTGAAGAATTGAAGGCAGGTAATAAAGAATTCAAAAAAGCGGAAGTTCAAATAAAAAAAGAAATTCAAAAGATGAATCTTCCCGCAGTAAAATTTTTTATGGAAAATTTTATGGAAAGTTATAATTTAACACTTGACGAATTGGATTAATAACTTAAATTTTAAATTGTTTCAAAAAAATTGAAGTTATTTGCTTGTTATAATTTTAATTAAAAAAATGCATAGAATTTAATGTTATAATTTAATTAATTTATTTCGATATTTTAATTAAATTTTTAATGTATTTATTTTTATTAAAAATAAAGAAATATAATTAAAGATAATATTAAATT
>CASEPJ010000019.1 GCA_949289715.1 uncultured Clostridia bacterium | reverse complement strand
GAATTTACCTCCCAGCTTTTTAAAATCTTCGAAAAACGAAGGATACGATTTATTCACGGCTTCCGCCCCTTCGATAATAACCGGCTCTTTTGCATACGATGCGGCAATTGCAAAAGACATTACTATTCTGTGGTCGTTATAACCGCAAATTGTGCCGCCTTTCTTTACGGTTCCTCCTTTAATCGTCAGAGAATCTTCTCGCTCGACAACATCGACGCCCAAAGATTCTAATCCTTTTGCAGTGCTTTTTAAACGGTCACTTTCCTTTATGCGCAGTCTTTTGGCGTTATAAATATTTGTAATTCCTCTGCCGAATGCGCCGGCAACGGCAAGAATAGGAACCAAATCGGGGATTTTTTCCGCATCGACATTTATTCCCTTTAACTCTCCTCCTTTAATCGTTACAGCATCGTTATTACGCAATACGTTCGCCTGAAAATCTTTCAATAAATCGCATATTGCGGCGTCTCCCTGCAAACTCATCGGGTCAAGTCCATTAACGGTAATATTGCCGCCTATTGCCCCCGCAACCAGATAAAAAGCGGCTGAAGAATAATCCCCTTCTACTTGATAATCTCCGTTAGATATATATTGCTGTCCGCCTTTTACATAAAAACCTCTTGAAGTTTTTACCGTTTCTATATTAAATTTTTTAAGTGCGGATACGGTCATTTCCACATAAGGTGCGGACTGAAGGGGGGAAGTTAGTATTATATTGCTTTCTCCTTTTAAAACAGGACAGGCAAATAACAAGCCAGAAACATATTGCGAGCTGACATCCCCCGGCAAAATAAAATTTCCGCTTAATAACTTACCGCTTAAAGTCAAAGGCAAAGTATGAGAGTTCGTAGTACAGCCCTTTAAAACGTTTAACAGTTCGCTTAACGGTCTTTGAGGCAATCTGCCCTTGCCAAAAAATTCAATTTTTGCTCCCAAAGCCGCTGTAACGGGAATTAAAAACCTTAATGTCGAACCGCTTTCGCCTACATCGACTGAAATATCGGATTTAACATTTTTTATAGGATTGATTGTCAGTTTCGATTTCTCGTGTTTTATATCTGCCCCTAACAAATTTAAAACATTGATTGTTGCTTTTATATCATCGTTCAATGACGAAATACCTATATTTGTAGGTTTATTTGACAATGCGGCACAAATAATTAATCTGTGAGCCGCAGATTTAGAGGGAGGCGCATTAATGCTGCCGTTTAAAATTGAGGGATAAATTTTTATATTCATTTTAAAGTCCTGACTCTATTAGTTTTTTCAATTGATTTTTTTGATATTTCTTTATTATGCAATTCCCGATTTTTATCGGCAAAATCAAATTTATATACTCGCCCGTTCTTTTTTTATCCGAAAGTGCAGCTTTTGAGAGTTCATCGCTATTAAAATTACATGTAACAGGCAAGCCGAATTTTAAGCAGGCTTTTTTAATATTTTCAGATAAATCTACATCGGAGAGCCCCTCTTTATATGCAATTTTTGCCGCTATATTCATACCTATAGCTACTCCTTCGCCGTGCGATATTTTAAATCCGCTGCATTTTTCTACGGCATGGCCGATTGTATGCCCGAAATTTAAAAGCTGCCTGTCTGCGTGGTCAAATTCGTCTTTTTCCACTATTTCTCTTTTTATATCCACGCAGTGATAAACCGTTTCACAAATATTTGATATGCCGTTTACAAAATCATTAAAAAGATTTTCGTCTTTAATAACACCGTACTTAATACCTTCCGCCACACCTTGAGCAAAAACTTGTTTGGATAAAGTAGAAAAAAGTTTACAATCGGTTATAACGGCTGCAGGTTGATGAAAGGCGCCTACAAGATTTTTTCCCGCAAATAAATTAATACCGGTTTTCCCTCCTACGGAAGAATCTATTGCCGCAAGAAAAGTCGTGGGTATTTGAACAAACTTAATACCTCTTAAATATATTGCAGCGCAAAAACCGGAAATATCGCCTACTACTCCGCCGCCTAAAGCCACAATAATATCCGTCCTAGTAAAATTGTTTTCTGCCAAATAATTTATAATATCTTCCGCAACTGAAAAATTTTTACTTTGTTCTCCTGCTTTTATTACAAATTCTCTGACTTCATAACCGGTTTTTAAAAGACTGTCCTTTAATGCCTTATTATAAAGGGGAAAAACATTGTCATCGCATATAATTAAAATTTTACATATTGATACGGTTTTTTTTATGATATCTCCCGCCGAAGGTAAAATATTTTCTCCTATATATATTTTATAAGAATCGGAAGTTTTCACGCAAATTTCTTTCATATGTTTTTACCGTCCACTTTTATTTTTAACTCTCTGCCTTCTTTTAAAAGATTTTTTAAAGTTTCTTTGTCTTCACATCTTATTGCTCTTTCGTATTCTTGCAATCTTTCGATAAGACAGTCTATTTCGGTCAAAAGGTTTTCTCTGTTTTCCATAAAAAGTTCGCTCCACATATCTTCGTTAAGCTTTGCAACCCTTGTCATGTCTTTAAAGCTTCCGGCTGAAAATCCTCCGTGTTTTAAAGCCGAAGGAGATTTAACATAAGCGCTCGAAAGAACATGGGCAAGCTGAGAAGTTAAAGCAATCATCTTATCATGTTCACTTGGCGTGGTCATTTGTATTCTGTTAAAACCTAAACTTAGAAAAAAGTTTTTTAAAAATTCCAACTGTTGAATGGATGCATGGTTGGAACAAAGAATCATCGATGCGTTGTTAAAAAGAGAGCCTTTCGAATGTGAAAATCCCCAGCTTTCAATACCCGCCATAGGATGTCCCCCCACATAAGTAAAACCTTTTTTCAAAGAAAGGGGCAAAATTTCATTGGTTACATATTCTTTTACTCCGCAACAATCTACAACCAAACAACCGTCGGCAAAAAAATCGGCATTGTTTTTTACAAAATCAATTGTAGCTTGAGGATAAAGACATATCAATACCAAATTACATTTGTTTAATTCTTTGTTATCTGATATTTCAAAATCTATGGATTCGGTCAAAAGCGCTCTGCTTATTACCTGTTTGTCACAATCTAACCCGAAAACCGTATGGTCGGTATTTTTTTTAATGGCTTTTGCCATCGAACCGCCTATAAG
>CASEPJ010000018.1 GCA_949289715.1 uncultured Clostridia bacterium | reverse complement strand
TATATTCGGGTATAGATTCGTCATAATAACTTTCATTGTTTGCTTTTATGTCTTTAACTATTTCTTTAATTTCCTTACCGGAAACATATGCGCACTGCACACGAGTCTTCATACCCTTTGAATCTTGCGGAACATAGAACATATCGCCTTTACCTTGCAATGTTTCGGCACCGCCGTCATTCAAAATCGTTCTCGAATCGTAATCCGAACCTACAGCAAATGCAATTCTTGAAGTTAAGTTATTTTTAATGGTACCCGTAATAACATCGGTCGAGGGACGTTGTGTTGCAATAATCAAATGAATACCCGCAGCCCTGGAGAGCCTTGCCAAAGAATTTATCTTTGTCTCCAAACTGTCCGGCCCTTTCCCCGAAGAATCCATAAGGTCGCCGAATTCGTCCACTATTATTACAATATATTTAAATTTTTCAAGTCCGCCTCTTTCTTCGTCGCTAAGGGCATTATATTCCGAGATGTTTCTGACACAGCAGTTTTTCATAATTGTATAGCGGTTTTTCATTTCGTCTATCATCCAATCCAATGCCGCTATCGATTCTTTCGGGTCTGTTATAGCCTCTCTCGTCAACAAATGAGGCAATCCGTTAAATACGGGGAATTCAACCTGTTTAGGGTCGATAAGCAATAATTTCATATATTCGGGACCGTATCTCATAACGAGAGACAGAATAATTATATTAAGACATACCGATTTACCCGTTTTGGTTGAACCCGCTATCAAAAGATGCGGCATAGCTTCAATATCCATAATTATAGGCTCGCCGTATAAACTCATTCCGAGAGGAACACCCAAAACATAATCTTTTTTCATATATTCATCGGAAGTAAAAATCTGTTTTAACCCGATGGTGGCAACATCTTTATTCGGCACCTGAATACCTACGAGTTCACTGCCGTATAAAGGTGCAAGAACTTTAATATCCTGCGTGGAGCTTAAAGCTCTTGTCAAATCTTTCTGTCTTTGAACATATTTGGATACTGGTACGCCCGAAGGTATAGCCACCCCGAAAATAGTAACGGAAGCCCCGACAATAATTTCTTCCACTTTGGCTTCCAATTTAAAATTCGCAAAAGTTTCGGTAATAATTTCCGATTTTTTATCCAATACTTCCTGCGATTCCGTCTGTATGGGAGGATAATCGTTTAACAAAAATATAGGAGGTTTTACATATTCTTTAATAACTCTTTTTGCCGATAAAGTTTCGGTTTTTTCTTCCTTCTTTTCCTCCTTCTTTTCTTCTTCGGAAATTTTTGCATTTTGTTTTAATTCTTGTTTAATAACTGTCGGTTTTTTAATTTCTTTTATCTCCGACTGCTGTTTGTCAGTTTCTTCGTTATTTGATAAATCGTTTTTTATCGTGGAATTGCTGATTATTCCATTATCGTTTGAGGTATAATTATCGTTGTTGAATTTTACGTCGGGCAAAGCGATATCGTCCGGCTTGTTTTTAAACAATCCGGAACCGTCTTCGAAATTTTCCACCCTGTGCGAAAAAACTCCGTCGCCAAAATTATCCGGCGGGGACTGTTTGTTGTCGGCATTAGATAAATTTAAAGGTTTATCGAAATTGGTTAAAGGTTTAGAATTTTCATTTATAACGACATCGTTATTGTCTTCCGGCATTTTAAAAGTATCGTTATAAAATTTTAAACCGCTTTCGGTAAGTTTAGACGGTAATTTGGGTTTTACGGGATTTTGGAAAATGTCTATATCCCTTCTCGGGCGTTCCTCATGAGGTTTAGTATTATTTTTAAATATATCGAAATTTCTATTGGATTCGTTACTGCGAGAAGATGCATTTTGAACATTACTTTTTAACAGAGGATTCTCCTTTCTTAAAGCATCGTGAGAAGTTACCGCTCCTGACCTTGTGTTATAAGCTTTATTATAATCGGAGTAATTTATAGTATTGCCTCCTCCGCTTTCGACAAATTTTTTATTGCTTTTCTGTCCGCTGGAAAAACTTTGAGAAGTAATTTTGTCTATAAGAAGTTTATTGCTGAATTTACGGGGAGTTTTATTCAACTCCTCCAATAAAACATTAGTTTCAACACTTTTTTTCTTTTTGCTTTTAAATTTATCCGGCAATTTAACGTCTATTATAATCATAACCCCGGAAAGCATCACTATAAATAGTAAAACGTATGTGCCTACCGTAGTTAAAGCCTGGCATAAAATTCCGCATATAAGTGCGCCTATAACGCCGCCCGCAGTAGACATTCCGCTTGTGTAACACTCTTTTATATATGCAGACAAGCCTCCGTCTAACAAAGTATAGGAAGTTATAATATGCAAAATAAAAAGCCAAGACAATAAAATCATGGTTACCGCCACCAAATTTTTACTCGGTTTTACGATAACAGATTTTTTAATTACAAAAAATCCGGCTATACCAATTATCAACAAAACAGCAACGGAAGATGCTCCGAATATGCCCGATAAAACATTTTTTACGGCTTCTCCCACGGAACCGAAAAGTTTGTTTCCGAAAATAATCAATAAAAGCAAGAAAAATGAAAGAGCCATCATAATAATTCCGGTGGCTTTAGAATTTTCACCCCTGTATTTCCTGCCCTTTTTTTTCAATTTATCCGATTGTATATTAGCCAAAGCGCCAACCTCCGAATTAATCTTTTATATTTATAGTAAATTAAACTATTATTCCATTTTAAGTTATTATACCATATTATTCACTGTTTTGGCAATAAATAAAAGGTACGTTGTTTATTTTTTAAAAAAATTAAATTTAATTTAAAAATAAAATTTTTTAACCGCAAACAGCAATTAATATTATAACATTTTGAAAATAATATATTTTATGTCTTTAAAGTGTTTTATAGTTAATTGTCATTATTGTATTGCCGATTTATTTCGTATTTTCTGAAGCGGATTTAAATAAAATAATAAAAAATAAAATTGTAAGCTATTATAATAAAATTTTAATAAACATAATCATGGATATAATAATAAAACGGTTATATTTTTATAACCGTCAGAAACATTTTTTTAATAAACTTAATAAATAAAATAATTATATAATCGATTATCAAAAGATAAAATGCAATAAAAAAATCGTTATGTATTATTTGCGTTATTTTTTTCTTTTAATAAAATATCTTTTAATTTCGTATCAAGACTATAGTTCTCGCAATATTTTATAATTTCGTTATCGTCGATAAATAAATTATTTTCTTCAACTATAATAAATAGATTCAATTTTCTGTAATTTATATTCTTAACCAAAGTAAATAAATCGGTCTCCGTTGAAAAAGCTTTCAAATTTACGTCCTGACCGTTTTCGAAACTCAAAACTTTTTTTATTCTCTCATAACGGTACTCATCTTCCGCAGAGAAAGTTCCACTCAAAATCAAAAGCGCAAACAAGGCTACCGTTATGTTCATACACAGTATTCCTACAAAAAAAAGCAAAAAGGATGCCGCAATACCCGTTGCGGAAATAATTTTTATAATTTTTTTTCGTCCAATTTTTTCCGCAAAAATACTAACCGCCACAATACTGCCGTCCAACGGAAAAAAAGGCAGCAAATTAATAACTCCAAGCACAATATTTGCTTTTAAAAACTCGTCAAAAAAACCGTTCAAAACGGGAAAAATCCAAAATACTGCAAGTAAAAACAATGCAATTGCAAAATTTACAATAGGACCTGCAAGCGCAAGTTTTATCTCGTCTTTTTTGGAAAAAATTTTTTTCTCAAGATTAATTACGGCTCCGCAAGGCAAAAGTGTAATATTGTTTAACTTTGCTCCCCTTCTTAATGCAAACAGACCGTGTCCTCCTTCGTGCAAAAGGGCGGCAAGCAAATAGAATAACATTTTTGCAATGCCGCCGAAATATGCCGAAATGACAAATACAGCCAAAAATAAAGGATGCAGTCTGAAAAATCTTTCCCCTTTCATTAATTTTCGATAATATATACGTTAGTTCCGTCCAAAGCTACGCTTTTAACTATTTCTCCCTCTTCCATGAGACAAAATTCCAAATTATTGCCGCTAATTCCCAAAACCTGACCTGAGGCGACTTTATCGCCGGCGGTTACTCCAACGTTTTTTAAACCTTTATAAGAACTTACCATTCCGCTTTCGTGTTCTATAGTAATTCTTTTTACCCCGTCGATATAATCAACTTGCATAACCGTTCCGGCACAAGCTGAGGTAACGCACATATTTTCTTCGCCCGAAAGTTTGATAATTCCTTCCTCCATCTGTACGTTTGCAGAGGTAACAGGCAAAATAAAACTATCCTGTGCAGAAGTAAACGTCGCACCCAATAAATTAGAAACCAATTCGGTTTTGTAAACATCTTCCACGCTATTTTGTATTTCTTCATTGCTTTGACCTATTGCATTTTGAATACTTCCCGAAACCGTATTAGTAAATTCGGTGTCAAGATTCACAAAAGTAAAAACTCCGCCCAATACAAAAAGACATATAGCGCAATCGATTACAAAAGTTTTCAAAAAATTTTTGTTCATCTTTAATTTTTTACCTTCTTGCTTAATACGTTTTTTCTTTTTTATTTTTTTATCGTCGGAATTTTTAATTTCCGTAGTTGAGTTTTTGCTCAATACGCTGTCAAGCTTGGTTACGCCTTCATATTTCATATATTTCACTCCCGTTTTTTATATTTTAGTAAAATATATGAATATAATATAAAATTTTATGCTAATTTGCGGGTAATAAATTAATATTTTTCACTCCGTCCGCATGAAGAGAAATTGAAACAGATATTCCGCTCTCCGTATCTCCCGTTAACTCAACAGACAATTTATTAATTCCCGAAAGATAACTTGCCAATGTTTCTCCGACGTCGCTTTTTATAACTTCGTTTAATCTTTCCGGAGTTTTTATTTTATCGTTTAACAAAACTTTTTTAAGTCTTACGGCTTCAATATTTGCTTTCATTATACATTATACCTTCCTTTTTAAACTTCTTCTTATACCGCCCCAAAAACCGTTATACCCTTTTACGCAATCGAAAAGTCTGCTTTGGTTATACTCAATATTTTCAGCAAGCATATTAAAAGCTCTGCCCGTTCTGCTACTTCTCGAAGGGGTATCTCCCGTCGCACTTAAAAGGGGTAAATCGTCGCTTTCGGGAATTACTCCTATAGGAGCAATTTTTAAAAGATTGCCTATTTGTTCGGGAGAAAGCATGTCGTTTGAAGCCACCATATCCCCTCTGACCCTATTAATAATAAGGCTGACTTTTTTCAAATTATAGCTTTCTAAAATACTTAAGGTTTTATCGGCATCCCTAATTGCCGAAATCGAAGGAGTCGTAACCACTATTGCCTCGTTTGCCGCACCTACCGCTCTGTGAAATCCGTTTTCAATGCCTGCAGGGCAATCGATAAAAACATAGTCGAAATTTTCCGACAATTCCATTACCACCAACTTAATATTAGCTGCGGTAATTTCCGAACGGACTCCCGTTTGAGAACAAGGCAAAACATACAAAGAACAATGGTTTTTTACTTGTATCAAAGCCTGTTTCAATCTACATCTTCCGTTTATTACGTCAACAAGATCAAAACTAACTCTGTTTTCCACTCCCAATACAACATCAAGATTATTTAATCCTATATCCGTATCTATAACAGCCACTCTCAATCCCATATCCGATAAAGCCGCAGCAGTATGAGACAATACGCTAGTCTTACCTACGCCTCCTTTACCGGACGTAAAAACAATACACCTAGCCATTTCAGTTTACCTCCGAAAAATCAAATATTAGAATATCAAAAAATAATTTTATTGTAAATTATAATTTTATATAAATTTATTCTCTCAACAATATTTCCCTAAATTCAAAAAAGTAAACCTTTTATCTACAAATTTTGCAAAAAAAATCGGTGAAAACAAAAATAAATTTTTCAATTCGAAATTAAAAAAAGAAAAAAATAACGCAAAAAACATTTTAATTAAAGAATTTTTTTCAAATATAAAAAAAATCGAAAAAATACCTATAAAACAAGAAAAATATAGACCGAATTATTTATTTTTTACTTGACATAGCTTATTAAATAGAATATAATAATGTTGCGATTTTGATAATAATTTTATTAAAAAGGGAGAAAAATATGCCAAAAAGACGCAAAAAAAGGATTCTTGATTTCGGACTGAATACAACTTGCCCGGTGTCATATTTCACTAATTCTTACGAATATGAAATTAAGCACGAAATTCAAACATTCAACGTTCCAATATTAGCAATTTGCTATGAAGGAATGGGCTTAATGTATTGCAATCATACTTTTATCAATTTTACCAAAGATTATGTCGTACTTATACCGGAAAACACGCCTTTTTGCATTCAATCGCCCGCCGGAGCAAACTGTAAATGGAAATTTTTAGCCATAAACAGAGAAGCACTCGGTTTGGAATTTCCTCAAAATCTCAAAACTTTTGAATTTTTACGAAGTGATATAGTTTCGATTACAAATACCCTTTTTACCGAAGCCGAAAGAATTATGAACGAAACGGAAAAACCTTCTCTTGTCGAAAATTACATTACTAAACCTTTAAGCGAAGAAAATATCAATACCCTTACCCATCTTCTTAATACGTTGACAATTAAATTTTTTGCAGCGGAAAAAAATTTCAATAATCCTCCCCGACCCAAAAAAATCAGAAGATTGGCTCCTGCTTTTTATGAAATTATAAACAATTTCGCTAACGAATTATCGGTAGAATTTCTTGCGGCAAAATGCGGACTTTCTGTAACATATTACAGAAAAGCCACCAACGAAATTACAGGTCTCTCTCCGTTAAACCTTTTATTTGATATTAGGTTAAATCTTGCCGGAAATATGTTAAAAAATACGAAAATAAAAATAAACCGCATTGCTTCTGCATGCGGATTCCAATCTATTTCCACTTTTAATAGAAATTTCACAAGGTTAAGCGGAATGAGCCCTAAAATGTATAGGAAAATTCAATAAATATTTTATTTTTATAATTATTTAAAAATAAAAATTAATTAACTTCAAGTTTTATCTCGATAAATATCATTTATTTATAAAAAAATCAAAAAAAAAGCACATATAAAAAATATGTGCTTTTATTATTTTTCGTGCTTATTAATTGATTATAATACAAAAAAACTATACAATTTTTTAATAATTAATTAATTATAAAAAATTAATATATTCCTTTTAATTTATTAATATTTCTATTCTGCAGATACTGCATTTTGAATAGCAAGGTTAAATTTTTCTTTTTCTAAAAAACTTTTATGTTCTTTAATGTGTTTTATTAATTTATCTTTCGATTTTTCATAGCATAACGCATGTCTAGTATGTTCTTCGATATGTATATTATGATCATCTATTTCGCTTACGACTATATCTTTTTTCAAAATTTCTTCGTTTTCCTTTTTTGCGTTTGCAATTTGAAGTTCGCTTAAATCCTGCCTTGCTTCAATAGATGATAGTCCTATCATTTCTATAAGTTTTCTTTTTGTCGTCTGTGTTAATTTCCCGTTCTCGTCACTGAAAAGACCGCTGTTTAATAATTCGTAAACCGTGTTCCTTCTTTGTGCGGGCGTATCGCTAATATCGCTTTCAGTATCAAAAATTATATCGTCGCTTGTAATATCGCTTGAATTAAAATACTGAACCTGTATTTCACCGCTGTAATCGGAAAATTTTATAAGTCTTTCTCCTACCGCAAATTGCTTATACAAACGCAATATATGTTGGCAAACTTTTTTTACGGCACTTTTAATTTCATCCGCCGTAACCCCCAGTCGTGCGTCATCTTGTTCGGTGAGCATTTGCAACGCAACACCGGAGGCAAGATTAGAGGGGATATATGAATTTTTCATCATATCCGAAACACCGGAAATTAGTGAAAACTCGTTTAACAATTTATTTTCTTCGTTATTTAGTTCGGTAGGAATATGTCCCGAATCCAAAATTTTCGGTGGTACGCTGCCCTGTCTATAAACAATTACGCTTCCCGGAGTAAGCCCCCCTTCTTCTAAAATATCTGTATCTACGGAACCGTCCTCTACTGCAACCACCCCCATAGACAAGCGATCTAAAAATTCCGATTTCCTATTTTTAACCGCATTATAAGCTCTTTGAACGGGAATACATCTTTCTATTACTGAATTGCCCCAAAATACACCCGGTAAACGGTTGGCACATTGCATAACAAAAGGAAAACCTCGTCTTGTAAAACTTTCGTTGATATAAGGCAGTTTATCGTCATATAACAATTTATCTCCGGCAACAATAATTAATCTGCCCTCCTTATAAACGGAATCGGGTTTTATATATTTTTCTATAATTACGGCGTGGTCTTTTTTTACGCATTTTCCGTAATTTACAAAACCAAAACCGTAATCTCCTTTACCGGCGAGTTGATCCAACGTAAAAACGTCTATTTCTCCCCCTTTAACTTTGACTCCCCATAACTCTTCGATTTTATCAACGGGAAATGCTTTTGCGTGAATTAAAGAATTAACTTCTAAAAGCGAATCGCAGGCATTGCTGTCCGGATAAATTTCAAAGGGAGAACAAACCGATATATCAACATCCCCGCTATAAAGCTCTTCGTTGCTTTTTATCTTCATTCCAATATTTTTATTCCACACGATTTTATAAAAAACGGTTCCGCATGCCTCCGACCACATTGTAGCCCTATTAATAAGTTCGCTTAAATTTTTTTCGTCGTAAACCGCTTTTAAAATATTGTTGGATAATTTAGCGGTAGAAATATCTTCTTCCGACGACGAATAAGGCCTAACCAAAGGAGAAGGTCTCACTCTTCTTAATCTTGAAGCTCTTGTTTCCACTAACGGCATAATATGGTTATATACTTCCCTTTCCTGCCAGATAAACTGCTTTTCTTCTTCTACCACTTCACCGTCGCTGATTACACAATTCTGATTGCCCAAAAGAAAATTTATATTAAGCTGCCAGGCTGCGTCGAAACTCCTTCTCATCATTTGTCTTTCTTTAAAATCTTTCGTAACTTCCTTTACCAAATTTGCTTCGTATTCTTTTTTATTCATATACTTTCTCCTCAAACGAATTATTGATTCACAATATTTTTCAACAATTTTTAATATTTTAAGCATAAAAAAAAGCACTTTTTAAAAAAAGTACTTTTTACGGATTTTATCATAAAATATATGTCGCAAGCTTGTCATATATTTATTATTCGTTTTCAAATTCACGTTTAATTTTTCTCGAGAACAAATCGTTTAATATTTTGTTGTAATCTTTGTGTTCTATCACTATTTGATAAACTGCATTAGTTATAGGCAAATCCACACCCAATTTATCACCTAATTTTTTCATTGCGGAAGCCGTCATAACCCCTTCGGCAAGTTTATCGAATTTTACCCCTTTTACATAATCTTCTCCGTATCTTCTGTTATTACTGTGAGGAGAAAAAAGTGTGGTTTCATAATCGCCCAAATGGCATAAACCGTAGGCAGACATTTCATTTCCGCCTAGCGCTTTAATAAGTTGGCCTACTTCTCTCGCTCCACGAGCCATTAGGGCACCTTTTAAGGTAGTTAGTCCCATTCCGTCAAGCATACCTGCTGCAATACCCATTACGTTTTTTGCCGCTGCTCCAATCTCACTTCCTATTATATCGTTACCGTAATAAAATCTTATTACGTCACTGCCGAAAGTATCGGCAATATATTTTGTAAGTTCTTCG